>NZ_JBSOPZ010000005.1:0-273892 GCF_053763515.1 Streptomyces mabaensis | reverse complement strand
GGAAGCCCGGTAACGGGTGGAGCTGACTGGTACTAATAGGCCGAGGGCTTGTCCTCAGTTGCTCGCGTCCACTGTGTAGGTTCTGAAGTAACGACCTGTGTCCATGCCGGGTTGGTCAACTTCATAGTGTTTCGGTGGTCATTGCGTTAGGGAAACGCCCGGTTACATTCCGAACCCGGAAGCTAAGCCTTTCAGCGCCGATGGTACTGCAGGGGGGACCCTGTGGGAGAGTAGGACGCCGCCGAACAATCATTAGCCTCAATCCCCGAGCCATTGCTCGGGGATTGAGGCTTTTCTGCGTTCAGGGAGCCGTCGCCGTCCTGTGCCGCACCGGGCAGCCTTGGTTGTTGCGGCAACGCCCGCACCTTGAGGTATGCTTCTCTCGTTGCTGCGCCCCAATAGCTCAGTCGGTAGAGCGTCTCCATGGTAAGGAGAAGGTCTACGGTTCGATTCCGTATTGGGGCTCCACACATGACGAAGGCCCCCGCCTCAACAGGCGGGGGCCTTCGTCATGTTCAGAGACCTTCACGGATTGTGCGGCTCCGGGACGCGCATCGCCAGGATCGCCATGTCGTCCGAGGCCGGCTCCGCGGCGAAGCGTTCCACTGCTCGCAGGACGCGCGCGGCGACCGCTCCCGCCGTGAGTCCGGTGCAGGTGGTCAGCACGTCGGCCAGGCCGTCGTCGCCCAACATGCGGGTGCCCTCCCGGCGTTCGGTGACGCCGTCGGTCACGCAGAGCAGGACGTCGCCCGGGTCGAGGGTGACCGTCTGCTCGTACAGCTCGAGGTCCTCCATCACACCCAGCAGCGGCTGTGGCTCCGCGGCCGCTTCCACCGTGCCGTCCTGCCGGAGGCGGAGCGGGAGCGGGTGGCCCGCGCAGACGACCTTGAGGAGGGCGCTGCCGTCCTGCTGCGGCCACAACTCCCCGTACAGCAGCGTCAGGAAGCGGCTGCGGGCTCCCTCGTCCAGGATCGCCGCGTTCAGGCGCTCCAGGACGGCGGGACCGCCGAAACCCTCGCGGGCGAGGAGGCGGAGCGCGTGCCGGGCGAGGCCCGTGACCGCGGCGGCCTCGGGGCCCGTGCCGCACACGTCGCCGATGGCGAAGCCGTACGCGCCGTCGCGGATCGGGAAGAGGTCGTAGAAGTCGCCGCCGACCTCGTTGCCCTCGCCGGCCGCGCGGTAGATGACGTCGACCTCGACTCCGGGGACGTCCGGCAGGCCCGGCGGCAGCAGGCTGCGCTGCAGGGCCTGGCTGATGGCCGTGCGCTCGGAGTAGAGGCGGGCGTTGTCGAGAGCGAGGGCCGCCCGGCGGGACAGGTCCTCGGCGAGTTCCAGGATCTCCTGGCGGAAGTGTTCGTCCGAGGGCTTTCCGAGGACCAGCATGCCGATGACGCGGTTGCGGGCGACCAGCGGCAGTACCACCGTCTCGCCGCCCACCGCGCCGGCGGTGGCGAGTGTGGTGCCGATGCCCGAGCCGAGGTGCGGGGCGTTGCCGAGGCCCAGGCTGCGCATGGACGTACGCAGTGCCGCCTGGTGTGCGGCCTCGGCAGGGGCGGTCCAGAGCCGCGCGCCCGGGGCCGGGACCGGGTCCGGTGGGTTGATCTTGGAGAGCAATGCCTTCAGGCCGTCGATGCGTTCCTCGTCCTCGTGCAGGACGTAGGAGAGGTACGGATCGGACGACTGGTCGGCGATCGTGTAGACGCCGCACCAGGTGGCGAGCGTCGGCACCGTCATCTGGGCCATGAGCGCGAGCGTCTGGTCCCGGTCCAGGGTTCCGGCCAGCAGGTCGGACGCCTCGACGAGGAAGGAGAGCGAGCCTCTGCGGAGGCGTTCGAGCTCGCCGAGGCGCGCGGACTCGACCGCGAGGGCGATGCGGTCGGCGGCGAACTGCAGGCGCAGCGCCTCTTCGTTGGAGTACCGGCCGGCGGATTCGGCGGCGACGCCGAGGGAGCCGGTGAGCCGGCCCTCGACCTTGAGGGGAACGGTGACGACCGAGCGCATGCCGGTGCCGTTCAGCAGCGGTACGGCGCCGGGCACCGCGGCCAGGTCCTCGTGGACCGCGGGCATGCGGGCCGAGCCGTAGCGTCCGGTGCCGGCTTCGACGGGGACGCGGGCGAAGCGCTGGCGGGCGGAGGGGAGGCCGGTGGTTGCCCGTACTTCGAGTTCCGTCTCGTCGTCCGTGGCCAGCAGGAGGAAGGCGGCGTCGGCGTCGAGCATGTCGCGGGCGCGTTCGACGGTGCGCTGGAGCAGGCCGTCGAGGTCGTCCGGTGCGGGGGAGCCGATGAAGACTTCGAACGGGTCGGCGGCGCGGCCCTCGGGTCCGCCGTCGGTGGAGGGGGCGCGGGGCGGCGTCTGGAGGACGGCGCGCTCGTCGTCGCGTACGAGAAGACAGACGGTGGACGGTTCGCCGTCGGTGTCGCGGACGCGGAGGTGGGAGGCGTACACCGGGACGACGCGGCCGTCGGCACCGCGGATTCCGTAACTGCCTTCCCAGCGGGAGAGTTGGAGCGCGTCGGCGATGCCGGTGCCGGTGCCCGGGGTGTGCGGCCAGGCAGCGAAGTCGGTGAGCTGCTTGCCGCTGACCTGTTCGGCGGCGTGACCGAAGAGGTGCTCCGCGTCCTCGTTCCATACGGCGATGGCTCCGGCGCGGTCGATCTGGACCACGGCGACGCGGACGCGGGCCTCGGCGACGGGCAGCATGCCCACGGGAAGCGCGGGGCCTGCCGAGCGGGCGCCCACCGGGCGGTCGGGGAGGTCGAGTTGGAACCAGACCTGCTTCTGCGTGGGGGCGTACTCCACGCCCCAGCGGGTGGCCATCGCGGCGCACAGGAGCAGTCCGCGGCCGCCCTCCTGGTCGGGGCTGCCGAACGGGTGGGCCGGGTTGTGGAGCGGGATCTCGCGTTCGGGGTACCGGTCGGCGACTTCGACGCGTACTCCGTCCTCCGTCCGCAGGCAGAGCACGTCCGCGTGGGTACCGGCGTGCACCACGGCGTTGGTGACGAGCTCGCTGGTGAGGACGACGGCATCGTCGATGATGTCGGTGAACCCCCACCCCTGGAGGGTGTCCCGGACGAAGGCGCGGGCGGTCGCGACGGAACGGCCGACCGGTTCGAAGTTGGCGGCCGCCCTCGCGGTGATCACAGCACTCCCCATTGGTGTCTCGTCGCTCCCCCGAGTTCTGTGCCCGTTTCTCGCGGCTCGATGCCCTTGTCAGGCTAGACGGTCGGGCCCGCCACCGTGGCACGGAGTCCTGACTCGCGGGACTGGTACGGTCGGCGGTCATGCCCACCCCGGCGTGAGACGCACGCGACCGCCGGCACGAGGCCGGCGACGAGTGCGTCCGGTGAGGGCGTCCGCCGGGCTCTTCGCGGGCCGTGCGGCCGGTCGGCCGGGGCGGCGCCCTTGTAGGTTCCAACGATTTGACGCTCGCGTGGTCACGTGCCAACTGTTGGCCGGGACCGTGAGCCAAAGTGGAAGACTGGGCAGGCTTGCGGAGACAGCCCGGGAAGAACGGTAGAACGGTCGATCCCTGCGGGAGGGACACGGTGGAGTCTGGCGTGACGGCGCGAGGGACGAACACGCGCGCGAAAGGCGGACGGTCCCGGAGCAATGGGACGACGGAAGTGGATACGGCGGCCCTGAACCGGCTGCTGGCTGCCCTGGTGTCCATGCGAGACGGGAACTTCCGCAAGCGGCTGACCGTCTCGGGCGACGGTGTGATGTCGGAGGTCGCCGCCGTCTTCAACGAGGTCGCCGACCGCAATCTGCATCTGACCGGTGAGATCGCCCGGGTCCGGCGCATGGTCGGGCGGGAGGGCAAGCTCAGCGAGCGGCTGGAGACGGGCGCCTGCGAGGGCTCCTGGGCGGCCGCGATCGACGCTTCCAACGCCCTGGTGGACGATCTGGCCAGGCCGGTGTCCGAGGTCGGCCGGGTGCTGTCCGCGGTCGCGGAGGGTGATCTCGACCAGCGGATGGATCTGCGGACGCAGGGGCCGGACGGCGCGGGGCCCCCGTTGCGCGGGGAGTTCCTCCGGGTCGGACGTACGGTCAACAACCTGGTGGACCAGCTGTCGGCGTTCACCGACGAGGTGACGCGGGTCGCTCTCGAGGTGGGCACCGAGGGCAAACTGGGCGGCCAGGCGCAGGTGCGCGGAATGTCCGGTTCCTGGAAGGATCTGACAGATTCCGTCAACACCATGGCCCACCGGCTCACCGCTCAGGTACGTGACATTGCTCTCGTGACGACGGCGGTCGCCAAGGGTGATCTGTCACGGAAGGTCACGGTTCACGTGGCCGGGGAGATGCTTCAGCTGAAGAACACCGTCAACACGATGGTGGACCAGCTGTCTTCCTTCTCCTCCGAGGTGACCCGGGTCGCGCGCGAGGTGGGTACGGAGGGCGAACTCGGCGGACAGGCGCAGGTGCCCGGGGTCGCCGGCGTATGGAAGGACCTCACGGACTCCGTCAACCTCATGGCGGGCAACCTGACCGCGCAGGTGCGCGGGATCGCGCAGGTCACCACGGCTGTGGCGAACGGCGATCTGTCACAGAAGGTCACGGTGAGCGCACGCGGCGAGGTCGCCCAACTCGCCGAGACGATCAACCAGATGACCGAGACCCTGCGGACCTTCGCGGACGAGGTGACCCGGGTCGCGAGCGAGGTCGGTGCCGAGGGGCTGCTCGGCGGGCAGGCGCAGGTGCCGGGTGCGGCGGGAACGTGGAAGGACCTCACCGATTCGGTGAACACGGTCTTCCGCAACCTCACCACGCAGGTGCGGGACATCGCGCAGGTGACGACGGCGGTCGCGAACGGCGATCTGTCGCAGAAGGTCACCGTCGATGTCGCGGGCGAGATGCTGGAGCTGAAGAACACCGTCAACACGATGGTCGACCAGCTGCAGTCGTTCGGCTCGGAGGTCACGCGCGTGGCGCGTGAGGTGGGCGTCGAGGGCGAACTCGGCGGGCAGGCGCAGGTGCCGGGTGCGGCGGGGACGTGGAAGGACCTCACCGATTCGGTGAACACCGCCTTCCGCAACCTCACCGGACAGGTGCGCAACATCGCGCAGGTGACGACGGCGGTCGCGAACGGCGATCTGTCGCAGAAGGTCACCGTCGACGTCTCCGGCGAGATGCTCCAGCTGAAGAACACCGTGAACACGATGGTGGACCAGCTGTCGTCGTTCGCCGACCAGGTCACGCGGATGGCACGGGACGTGGGTACCGAGGGCCGGCTCGGCGGCCAGGCCCGGGTGGACGGCGTCTCCGGTACCTGGAAGGAACTCACCGACTCCGTCAACTTCATGGCGGGGAACCTGACTTCGCAGGTGCGCCAGATCGCTCAGGTGACCACCGCGGTGGCCCGCGGTGACCTGTCGCAGAAGATCGACGTGGATGCCCGCGGCGAGATCCTGGAGCTGAAGAACACCATCAACACCATGGTCGACCAGCTCTCCGCCTTCGCGGAGCAGGTGACCCGGGTGGCCCGCGAGGTGGGTACGGACGGGCGGCTCGGCGGCCAGGCGCAGGTGCCCGGCGTCGCCGGGGTGTGGCGCGATCTGACCGACTCGGTGAACGGCATGGCCGGCAACCTCACCGCGCAGGTCCGCAACATCGCCCAGGTCGCGACGGCCGTGGCTCGCGGTGACCTGTCGCAGAAGATCGACGTGGACGCCCGCGGCGAGATCCTGGAGCTGAAGAACACCCTCAACACGATGGTCGACCAGCTGTCGAACTTCGCGGAGCAGGTGACCCGGGTGGCCCGCGAGGTGGGTACGGAGGGCATCCTCGGCGGGCAGGCCGAGGTGCAGGGTGTCTCCGGTACCTGGAAGGACCTCACCCAGTCCGTCAACTTCATGGCGAACAACCTTACTTCGCAGGTCCGCAACATCGCCGAGGTCACCACTGCGGTGGCGAAGGGCGACCTGTCGAAGAAGATCACCGTCGACGCCAAGGGCGAGATCCTCGAACTCGTCACTACCGTCAACACGATGGTCGACCAGCTGTCGTCGTTCGCGGAGCAGGTGACGCGGGTCGCCCGTGAGGTGGGTACCGAGGGCATCCTCGGCGGCCAGGCGCGGGTGCGCGGTGTCACCGGCATCTGGAAGGACCTGAGCGACAACGTCAACCTGATGGCCAACAACCTGACGTCCCAGGTGCGGAACATCTCGCAGGTCTCGGCCGCGGTCGCCAACGGCGACCTGACCAAGAAGGTGACCGTCGAGGCGCGCGGCGAGGTCGCGCAGCTCGCCGATACCGTCAACACCATGGTGACGACGCTGTCGTCGTTCGCGGACGAGGTGACGCGGGTCGCCCGCGAGGTGGGCACGGAGGGCGAACTCGGCGGCCAGGCGCATGTGCCCGGCGTCTCCGGTACGTGGAAGGACCTCACCGAGTCCGTGAACTCGATGGCGTCCAACCTGACCGGCCAGGTGCGGCAGATCGCCATGGTCACCACCGCCATCGCCAAGGGCGATCTCACCAAGAAGATCGACATCGACGCCCGCGGCGAGATCCTGGAGCTGAAGACCACCATCAACACGATGGTCGACCAGCTCTCCAGCTTCGCCGACCAGGTGACCCGGGTCGCCCGTGAGGTGGGTACCGAGGGCATTCTCGGCGGCCAGGCCCGGGTGCGGGACGTGGACGGCACCTGGCGCGACCTGACCGAGTCGGTGAACGAGATGGCCGGGAACCTGACCCGTCAGGTGCGGGCGATCGCGGCGGTCGCCACCGCGGTGACCCGCGGCGATCTCAACCTCAAGATCGACGTGGATGCGTCCGGCGAGATCCAGGTGCTCCAGGACAACATCAACACGATGATCGCCAACCTGCGTGACACCACCCTGGCGAACAAGGAGCAGGACTGGCTCAAGGGCAACCTGGCCCGTATCTCGGGGCTGATGCAGGGCCGCCGCGACCTGGACGACGTGGCGTCGCTGATCATGAGCGAGCTGACCCCGGTCGTCTCGGCGCAGCACGGCGCGTTCTTCCTCGCGATGCCGACCGGCACCAGCCAGGAGATCGGGGCGGAGGGCGCCAGGGAGGGCTCGTACGAGCTGCGGATGCGGGGCAGTTACGCGTACGCGGGCGGGGCGATGCCGACCTCCTTCCGGCCCGGCGAGGGCCTGATCGGCATGGTCGCGGAGGAGAAGCGCACGATCCTGGTGGAGAACACCCCACCCGGCTATCTGAAGATCTCCTCGGGGCTGGGCGAGGCGCCGCCGGCGCATGTGATCGTCCTGCCGGTGCTGTTCGAGGGGAAGATCCTCGGCGTGATCGAGCTGGCCTCCTTCCAGCCCTTCACGCAGATCCAGAAGGACTTCCTCAGCCAGATCGCCGAGATGATCGCGACGAGCGTCAACACGATCAGCGTCAACACCAAGACCGAGGTGCTGCTGAAGCAGTCGCAGGAACTGACCGAGCAGCTGCGTGAGCGCTCGGAGGAGCTGGAGAACCGGCAGAAGGCCCTTCAGGCCTCCAACGCCGAACTGGAGGAGAAGGCCGAGCTGCTGGCCCAGCAGAACCGCGACATCGAGGTGAAGAACACCGAGATCGAAGAGGCGCGGCAGGTCCTGGAGGAGCGTGCCGAGCAGCTGGCCGTCTCGATGCGGTACAAGAGCGAGTTCCTGGCGAACATGTCGCACGAGCTGCGCACGCCGCTCAACTCGCTGCTGATCCTGGCGAAACTGCTCGCCGACAACGCCGAGGGCAACCTGTCGCCGAAGCAGGTGGAGTTCGCCGAGACGATCCACGGAGCCGGCTCCGACCTGCTCCAGCTGATCAACGACATCCTCGACCTGTCGAAGGTCGAGGCGGGCAAGATGGACGTCAGCCCGACCCGGATCGCGCTGGTGCAGCTCGTCGACTATGTGGAGGCGACCTTCCGCCCGCTCACCGCGGAGAAGGGGCTGGACTTCTCCGTACGGGTGTCGCCGGAGCTGCCGGCGACCCTGCACACCGACGAGCAGCGGCTGTTGCAGGTGCTGCGCAATCTGCTGTCGAACGCGGTGAAGTTCACCGACACCGGGGCTGTGGAGCTGGTCATCCGGCCCGCCAGTTCCGATGTGCCGCACGCGATCCGCGAGCAGCTGCTCGAAGCCGGTTCGCTGCAGGACGCGGACGCCGACCTGATCGCCTTCTCGGTCACGGACACCGGTATCGGGATCGCGGCGAGCAAGATGCGGGTGATCTTCGAGGCCTTCAAGCAGGCGGACGGGACGACGAGCCGGAAGTACGGCGGTACGGGGCTGGGCCTGTCGATCAGCCGGGAGATCGCCCGGCTGCTGGGCGGCGAGATCCACGCGGCCAGCGAGCCCGGCCGCGGCTCCACCTTCACGCTGTACCTGCCCCTGCACCCGAGCGAACTGCCGCCGCAGGGCTATCCGCAGCTCGCCCCGGGCGGTATCGACCTGGGCCGGGGCGCGGCCGGCGGCGCGGTTGCCGGTGACGCGGCCGGGGACACGGCCGCGCGGCAGCCGGAGGTGCCGGTGCAGGCCGAGCCCCACAGCGGGCCGGCGGCGCTGTTCCGGAGGCGGCGGAAGGCCGTGGGCAGCACCCACCGGCAGACGCCTGCCCTGCCGGGCCGGCCGGCGGGCGCGAGGCCCGCGGTGCAGGAGTCCTGGGCGGCCGAGCAGCAGGAGGAGGCGGCGGTGCCGCGGACCTTCGACTTCCACGGCGAGAAGGTGCTGATCGTCGACGACGACATCCGGAACGTCTTCGCGCTCACGAGCGTGCTGGAGCAGCACGGCCTCTCGGTGCTGTACGCGGAGAACGGCCGGGAGGGCATCGAAGTCCTGGAACAGCACGACGATGTGACGGTCGTACTGATGGACATCATGATGCCGGAGATGGACGGCTACGCCACGACCACGGCGATCCGCAGGATGCCGCAGTTCGCCGGGCTGCCCATCATCGCGCTGACGGCCAAGGCCATGAAGGGCGACCGGGAGAAGGCGATCGAGTCCGGTGCTTCCGACTACGTCACCAAGCCGGTCGATCCGGACCACCTGCTGTCGGTGATGGAGCAGTGGATGCGTGGCAAGTGACCGACTGCTGAGCGAATCACGAGCGATCACTGACTGACTGTGGCCGATCGGGTGTGGGAGGGCGGAAACCGGGGAACCTTCTGGTCTCCCCCCACGTTTTTGCTACGTGCACAGTGACATCGCGGTGACAGGGTGTGGCGACAGGTGGGGTGCGGCTACCATGACCGGCACAAGGACGGGCGGCGCAAGGGAGTCGTCGTCCCCTGGGGCGGCGCCCGGTGCACTGCCGGGGCGAGGAGGACGGGCCATGGTGCAGAAGGCCAAGATCCTCCTGGTCGATGACCGGCCGGAGAATCTGCTGGCGCTGGAGGCCATCCTCTCTGCGCTCGATCAGACACTGGTGCGGGCATCGTCAGGGGAGGAAGCGCTCAAAGCACTGCTCACAGACGATTTCGCGGTCATCCTGCTGGATGTCCAGATGCCGGGCATGGACGGTTTCGAGACCGCGGCGCACATCAAGCGGCGGGAGCGGACGCGGGACATCCCGATCATCTTCCTCACCGCGATCAACCACGGGCCCCACCACACCTTCCGGGGCTACGCGGCGGGGGCGGTGGACTACATCTCCAAGCCCTTCGACCCGTGGGTGCTGCGGGCCAAGGTCTCGGTCTTCGTCGAGCTCTACATGAAGAACTGCCAACTGCGGGAGCAGGCGGCGCTGCTGCGGCTCCAGCTGGAGGGCGGCGGCCGGCCCGGCGCGGGAGAGGCCAAGGAGCCCGCCGGACTGCTGGCCGAACTCTCCGCGCGCCTCGCGGCCGTTGAGGAGCAGGCGGAGGCGCTGTCCAAGCAGCTCGACGACGACTCGGCGGATGCCGCGGCGGTCGCCACCGCGGCGCATCTGGAGCGCAAACTCACCGGCCTGCGCCGGGCGCTGGACGCACTGGAGCCGGGTACGAACGGCGGGCCCCCGTCGGTGCCCGCGCAGACCTGACGCGGGCCTGAGGCAGAACTGACCCTCTCTCCGACCGCTTGATGCCGCGTCAGCTTCGCGGCGTCCTGGCGGCGACACGAACGGGTGAAGCAGTGGGCGCACGTGTTCACTGCCGTCGACACCGGTAACCTCCCCTTCATGGCCTCACGCACGTCCGGAAAGGGCTCCCAGGGCACGGCGGGCCCCGCAAAGCCGCGCGCCGGCCGTACGACGGGAGCGGTGAAGAAGGCGGCGCCCGCGAAGAAAGCCGCGGCGAAGAAGGCCGTGCCCGCGCGGCGCGCGCCCGCCAAGAAGGCGGCGCCCGCGCCGGCGCCGTCCCCCACGGGGGGCGTGTACCGGCTCGCGCGCGCCCTCTGGCTCGGGCTCGCCCACGCGGTGGGCGCGACGTTCCGCGGCATAGGGCGGGGCGCCAAGGGCCTCGACCCCGCCCACCGCAAGGACGGCGTCGCGCTGCTGCTCCTCGGCCTCGCGCTCGTGGTCGCCGCCGGTACCTGGTCGAACCTGCGCGGTCCGGTCGGCGACCTCGTCAGGATGCTGGTGACCGGCGCGTTCGGCCGGCTCGACCTGCTGGTGCCGGTCCTTCTGGGCGCCGTCGCGGTACGTCTCATCCGGCACCCGGAGAAGCCGGAGGCCAACGGGCGGATCGTCATCGGACTGTCCGCCCTCGTCATCGGCGTCCTCGGCCAGGTGCACATTGCCTGCGGCTCGCCGGGCCGCGGCGAGGGCACCGAGGCGATGCAGGACGCGGGCGGGCTCATCGGCTGGGCCGCGTCCAAGCCGCTGATCTTCACCACGGGCTCGGTCCTCGCCGTCCCGCTGCTCGTGCTGCTCACCGTCTTCGGACTGCTTGTGGTCACCGCCACACCGGTCAACGCCATCCCGCAGCGGCTGCGGCTGCTGGGCTCCCGGCTCGGACTCGTCTCACCGGAGCGCGGGTACGGCCCGGGCGACGAGGAGGCGGAGGACGAGCGGTACGACGAGCAGTGGCGGGAGTCGCCGCCCGCCCGCCCGCGACGCTCGTCGGCGCGCAGAGCCGCCGGGGTACCGGCTGGCCACGACCCCGGTCAGGCCGAGGAAGAGGCGCTCTCCTCCCGCCGCCGGCCGCGCCGACCGTCCGTACCGCGCGCCCTGGACCGTCCGATGGACGCCGTGGACGTGGCGGCGGCCGCGGCCGCCGCCCTGGACGGCGCCGTACTGAACGGAATGCCGCCCTCTCCGCTGGTCGCGGATCTCACCCAGGGCGTCTCCGCCGACCGGACCGCCCCCGTGGCTCCCGTACCGGGCGCCCGCGAGGCCGCGAAGCCCGACGCGGCGCCGGCCGGGACCGTCCCCGCCGGGCCCGCCGCCGAGCCCACCGTTGCCGTACCCGACCTGACGAAAGCCGCGCCCCAGGCGTCGCAGCCCCTGCCACCCCGGGCGGAGCAGCTCCAGCTCTCCGGCGACATCACCTACGCGCTGCCCTCGCTCGACCTGCTGGAGCGCGGCGGCCCCGGCAAGACCCGCAGCGCCGCCAACGACGCGGTCGTGGCCTCGCTGACGAACGTCTTCACCGAGTTCAAGGTCGACGCGGCCGTCACCGGCTTCACCCGCGGCCCGACGGTCACCCGGTACGAGGTGGAGCTCGGCCCCGCGGTGAAGGTCGAGCGGATCACCACGCTGGCCAAGAACATCGCCTACGCCGTGGCCAGTCCCGATGTACGGATCATCAGCCCGATCCCGGGCAAGTCGGCCGTCGGCATCGAGATCCCCAACACCGACCGCGAGATGGTCAAACTGGGTGATGTGCTGCGCCTTGCGGCAGCCTCCGAGGACGATCATCCGATGCTGGTGGCCCTCGGCAAGAACGTCGAGGGCGGCTACGAGATGGCCAACCTCGCGCAGATGCCGCACATCCTGGTCGCCGGAGCGACCGGCTCCGGAAAGTCCTCCTGCATCAACTGCCTGATCACCTCGGTGATGGTCCGGGCGACCCCCGAGGACGTCCGGATGGTCCTGGTCGACCCCAAGCGGGTCGAGCTCACCGCGTACGAGGGCATCCCGCACCTGATCACGCCGATCATCACCAACCCGAAGCGGGCCGCGGAGGCCCTCCAGTGGGTCGTACGCGAGATGGACCTGCGCTACGACGACCTCGCGGCGTTCGGCTTCCGGCACATCGACGACTTCAACCGGGCCGTGCGCAGCGGAAAGGTCAGCCTGCCGGAGGGCAGCGAGCGGGAGTTGTCGCCGTATCCGTATCTGCTGGTGATCGTCGACGAGCTGGCCGACCTGATGATGGTCGCGCCACGCGACGTCGAGGACGCCATCGTCCGGATCACCCAGCTCGCCCGCGCAGCCGGCATCCATCTGGTGCTCGCCACCCAGCGGCCCTCGGTCGACGTCGTGACCGGTCTGATCAAGGCGAACGTGCCCTCGCGGCTCGCCTTCGCCACCTCCTCGCTCGCCGACAGCCGGGTGATCCTGGACCAGCCGGGTGCCGAGAAGCTGATCGGCAAGGGCGACGGGCTCTTCCTTCCGATGGGCGCCAACAAGCCCACCCGGATGCAGGGCGCGTTCGTCACCGAGGCCGAGGTCGCGGCCGTCGTCCAGCACTGCAAGGACCAGATGACGCCGGTCTTCCGCGAGGACGTCGTGGTCGGCCAGGCCAGGAAGAAGGAGATCGACGAGGACATCGGCGACGATCTCGACCTGCTCTGCCAGGCGGCGGAGCTGGTCGTCTCCACGCAGTTCGGCTCCACCTCGATGCTTCAGCGCAAGCTGCGGGTCGGCTTCGCGAAAGCCGGGCGTCTGATGGATCTGATGGAGTCGAGAGGCGTCGTCGGACCGAGCGAAGGTTCGAAGGCGCGTGATGTGCTGGTGAAACCCGACGAACTGGATGGAGTGCTCGCCGTGATCCGCGGGGAGGCTAACCCGTAGCCCGTAAGGGGACCGGATCGGCAGGCAACCGTTTCCCCCGGCCGTACGTCAAGTTGAGGGGAGGGACGGTGATGTCCCGTCATCAGGTCCTCAAGCCATTCTGATGGCCTACAAAGACCACCCTCCCGGTTGCTCCATCCTTTCGTACCACCCCTAGACTGAACGTCCAGCAGGTGGTTACACGCTCGAAAGGCACCCTCGTGTCCATCGGCAACTCCCCCGAAGACGACCAGCCTTTGATCCGTGACGACGACAGGCCCTCGATCGGTCGTGCCCTCCAGCAAGCCCGCGTCGACGCCGGACTCACGGTCGACGAGGTCAGTACCGTCACCCGGGTGCGCATCCCCATCGTGCACGCGATCGAACAGGACGACTTCACGCGCTGCGGCGGCGACGTCTACGCGCGCGGTCACATCCGTACCCTCGCGCGCGCCGTGGGCATGGATCCGGCCGGTCTGATCGAGCAGTTCGACGCGGAGCACGGCGGCCGGCCCGCGCCGACGCCCGCCGCTCCGATGTTCGAGGCCGAGCGGATCCGGCCGGAGCGCCAGCGGCCCAACTGGACCGCGGCCATGGTGGCGGCGATCGTCGCGATCATCGGCTTCGTCGGCTTCACGATGTTCAGCGGCGGGGACGACGGCAAGAAGGGCAGCCCGGTGGCGGAAGGCTCCGCGCCGCCGCAGCCGGCGCCCAAGCCCCCGGCCGGCAAGACCACTCCGGACCCGAC
This sequence comes from Streptomyces mabaensis, assembly GCF_053763515.1. Taxonomy (NCBI): domain Bacteria; kingdom Bacillati; phylum Actinomycetota; class Actinomycetes; order Kitasatosporales; family Streptomycetaceae; genus Streptomyces; species Streptomyces mabaensis. Next base: position 260,274 of record NZ_JBSOPZ010000005.1, on the reverse strand, counting down.
GCCCGAGCCTTCGGACAGTGCCATCGCCGCTGCGCCGAAGGACATGGTGACCGTCAAGATGACGGCCGTGGACGGCGAGAGCTGGATCTCGGCGAAGGACCACAACGGCCGACTGCTGTTCGACGGTCTGCTGGAGGAGGGCGACTCCAAGACGTTCACCGACAAGGACTCGGTCGACCTCGTGCTCGGTGACGCCGGGGCCATCGAGCTGTTCGTGAACGGCCAGGAGATCAAGGACAAGTTCCAGCCGGGCCAGGTCGAGCGCCTCACGTACACCAAGGACGACCCCCAGCAGGACGAGGACGACCCGCAGGCCGGCTGACGGCGCCCGTCAGAACCCGGGCCGTGATCCACGGCCCGGGCCTCGCGGCTGGGGTCTGTGCCAGGACAAAGTAGTCTTGAGTCCATGCCCGAACGCCGTACCGTCGCCCTTGTCACTCTTGGCTGCGCCCGTAACGAGGTGGACTCGGAGGAGTTGGCAGGCCGCTTGGCAGCGGACGGCTGGGAACTCGTCCAGGACGCCTCCGACGCGGATGTCGCCGTCGTCAACACCTGCGGCTTCGTCGAAGCCGCCAAGAAGGACTCCGTAGACGCCCTGCTCGAAGCCAACGATCTCAAGGATCACGGCAAGACGCAGGCCGTCGTGGCCGTCGGCTGCATGGCCGAGCGGTACGGCAAGGAGCTGGCCGAAGCCCTCCCGGAAGCCGACGGCGTGCTCGGCTTCGACGACTACGCCGACATCTCCGACCGCCTGCAGACCATCCTGAACGGCGGCATCCACGCCTCCCACACCCCCCGGGACCGGCGCAAGCTGCTGCCGATCACCCCCGCGCAGCGGCAGGGAGCCGGTGGTGTGGCGCTGCCCGGCCACGCGCAGACGCAGGATGTGGCCCCGGCTCCCGAGGATCTGCCCGAGGGTGTTGCCCCGGTCTCCGGTCCCCGCGCGCCGCTGCGCCGCCGGCTCGGCAGCAGCCCCGTCGCGTCCGTGAAGCTCGCGTCGGGCTGCGACCGCCGCTGCACCTTCTGTGCCATCCCGTCCTTCCGCGGCTCGTTCATCTCGCGGCGCCCCTCGGACGTGCTGGGGGAGACCCGCTGGCTGGCGGAGCAGGGCGTCAAGGAGGTCATGCTGGTCTCCGAGAACAACACCTCGTACGGCAAGGACCTCGGCGACATCCGGCTGCTGGAGACGCTGCTGCCGGAGCTGGCGGACGTCGACGGCATCGAGCGGGTCCGGGTGAGCTACCTGCAGCCCGCCGAGATGCGCCCCGGCCTGATCGACGTACTCACCTCCACCCCGAAGGTCGCGCCGTACTTCGATCTCTCCTTCCAGCACTCCGCGCCCGGTGTGTTGCGGGCGATGCGGCGCTTCGGGGACACCGACCGCTTCCTGGAGCTGCTCGACACCATCCGCGCCAAGGCGCCGCAGGCCGGTGTCCGCTCGAACTTCATCGTGGGCTTTCCGGGCGAGACCGAGGACGATCTGGCCGAGCTGGAGCGTTTCCTCACCGGTGCGCGCCTGGACGCCATCGGGGTCTTCGGGTACTCCGACGAGGAGGGCACCGAGGCGGTCACGTACGACAACAAGCTGGACACCGACGTCGTCGCCGAGCGACTGGCGCACATCTCCCGGCTCGCGGAGGAGCTGACCTCGCAGCGGGCCGAGGAGCGGATCGGCGAGACGGTCGAGGTGCTCGTGGAGTCGGTCGACAGTGAGGACGGTGCGGTGGGCCGCGCCGCGCACCAGGCGCCCGAGACCGATGGGCAGGTTGCGTTCACAACAAGCCAGGGGCTGGTTCCCGGTCGTATGGTCGTGGCGAAGGTGGTCGGCACCGAGGGCGTCGACCTGGTGGCCGAGCACCTGCACGCTCTGGGGGACGACCCCCGGATCCCCGGTGAGGAGGCGGGCAGATGAGCGGAGTCCCGGCCTCCGCCGCGGGCGGATCCGGCATGAAGCCGGCGCCCGGCGGGAAGCTGGGGGCTGCGGCGGTCAATCAGGCCAGCCTGTGGAACATCGCCAACATCCTGACCATGATGCGTCTGGTGCTGGTGCCCGCCTTCGTGCTGCTGATGCTGCAGGACGGCGGCTACGACCCCGCCTGGCGGGCGTGGGCGTGGGCGGCGTTCGCCGTGGCCATGATCACCGACATCTTCGACGGGCATCTCGCACGCACGTACAACCTGGTCACCGACTTCGGGAAGATCGCCGACCCGATCGCCGACAAGGCGATCATGGGGGCGGCGCTCGTCTGCCTGTCGGTGCTCGGAGACCTGCCCTGGTGGGTGACGGGCGTGATCCTCTTCCGCGAGCTCGGTATCACGCTGATGCGCTTCTGGGTGATCAGGCACGGAGTGATTCCGGCCAGCCGGGGCGGCAAGCTGAAGACCCTGACGCAGGGGGCGGCCGTCGGGATGTACGTCCTGGCGCTGACCGGCCCGCTGGCCACCCTGCGCTTCTGGGTGATGGCGCTGGCCGTGGTGCTGACGGTCGTCACCGGACTGGACTACGTGCGCCAGGCCGTCGTACTGCGGCGCAGGGGGCTCGCCGCGGCGCGGGCCGCTCTGGAGTCGGCGCGGAAGTCCGCGCGGTGACCGAGGGTGACACCGTCGCGGCCCGCGTGCTGCGGGTGCTCGCGGAGCGTGGTGAGACGCTGGCCGTCGCGGAGTCCCTGACCGGCGGCCTGGTGGCCGCCGAGCTGACGGCCGTACCCGGGGCCTCCCGGGTCTTCCGGGGCTCCGTCACCGCGTACGCGACCGAGCTCAAGCGCGAGGTGCTCGGCGTCGACGGTGAGCTGCTGGCGGCGCGTGGCGCGGTGGACCCCGAGGTCGCGCGGCAGATGGCCGCCGGAGTGCGCCGGGCGCTCGGTGCCGGCTGGGGGATCGCGACCACGGGCGTCGCCGGTCCGGAGCCGCAGGACGGGCAGCCCGTCGGCACCGTCCATCTCGCGGTGGCGGGCCCGGCAGGCGGGAAAGTCGCCTCGTTGCGGTTGAACGGGAGCCGGGCGGACATCCGTATGGAGAGTGTACGGAGGGTGCTCGAGCTGCTCTCCGGCGAACTCGGCGAGAATGGGCGGGCACAGGATACGGAACAGATCGGGGGGACTTGATGTTTGCAGCTCAGAGTGAACACGACATCGCTCCCCGCACGGCCGCAGCGCGAGGCGGTACGGTGGGGCGTGAAGGATGCGGCTACGCGGTCCGAGGAGGGAGCCACCGATGATTCTGCTCCGTCGCCTGCTTGGTGACGTGCTGCGTCGGCAGCGCCAGCGCCAGGGCCGTACTCTGCGCGAAGTCTCCTCGTCCGCCCGGGTATCGCTCGGCTATCTCTCCGAGGTGGAGCGGGGGCAGAAGGAGGCTTCCTCCGAGCTGCTCTCCGCGATCTGCGACGCGCTTGACGTACGGATGTCCGAGCTCATGCGCGAAGTGAGTGACGAGCTGTCCCTCGCCGAGCTGGCCCAGTCGGCAGCGGCGAGTGAAACGGTGCCTGCGCCAGTACGCCCGATGCTCAATTCGGTCTCTGTGACGTCCGTTACAGGCGGCCCGCCGGAGCGGGTGACGATCAAGGCCCCCGCGGAAGCGGTGGACGTCGTCGCCGCCTGATCCGGTTCGTACGAATCCGTACGAACGCGTTTACGCCGGAGCCCCGGTCGGTACTCGTGTGCCGGCCGGGGCTTCTGTCGTCCCCGGTTCCCAGAGCCTGAGAGCTTTCAGAGCTCTCAGAGCCCCCTCAGAGCCCTTCAGGTGACCGAATTGCGGCATTCGTGCCATGGTTGAGGGGATCGGACATGAATCGGAGGACACGGATGTCTGTGGTGAAGAGCCCGCTGCCGGATGCCGACCTCAAGGTGGTCGCCGAAGCGCTGCAAGGCGCGCTGGTGGACCTGGTGGACCTCTCCCTGGTGGCCAAGCAGGTCCACTGGAACGTGGTGGGGCCGCGCTTCCGCTCTGTACATCTCCAGCTCGACGAGGTCGTCGCCGTCGCGCGGCAGTACACCGACACGGTGGCGGAGCGCGCCTCCGCGCTCGGGGTGTCGCCGGACGGGCGGGCCGCGACGGTCGCCCAGACCAGTGGGATCGCCAAGACGCACGAAGGCTGGATCAAGGACACGGACGCGATCAGCACGCTGGTCGCCGCGCTCGGTTCGGTGATCAGCCGGATGCGGGAGCGGATCGTCGCGACCGATGAGCCGGACCCGGTCAGCCAGGACATTCTCATCGGTCTGACCGCCGACCTCGAGAAGCACCACTGGATGTTCCAGGCCGAGAACGGGTAGCTCACGCGGGACGAGGCGCGCCGGGTGTGCACCCGGTGCGCCCTCCCGTGGGCGAACGCCCCCGTCTAGTCTGTCCGGTCGATCGGGCCGGAGGAGGCAGCCATGGCATGGCGTGACTTCTGGGGGCGCCCCGCGGTGAAGTGGCCGCTGGTGCTCGTCCTCGGCGGGCTGTGGTGGTGGGCCGTACTCCGGCTGGCGTTCGTGCCGGGCCGGGCCGGGGTGGTCGAGGGTGCGGTGGCGGCGGGCGGGTGGGGGCTGAGTCTGCTGCCGGTGCACTGTGTGCCGCGGCCGCGGGGGCGGGTGAGTGTGCGTACGCGTACGGGGCGGGCTACCAGGGCATCGCGACGCCTCCGTTCGGGCGCAGGATCTGGCCCGTCATGAAGGACGACGCGTCCGAGGCGAGGTACAGCACGGCCTGCGCGATGTCCTCCGGCTCGCCGACCCTGCGCAGCGGTGACAGGCGGACCATCGCCGCTTCGGCCTGCTGCTGGGCCGAGGGGTCGTGCCGGTCCGTCATCGGGGTACGGATCCAGCCCGGAGCAACGGAGTTGACGCGGATTCCGTCGGGGCCCACCTCGGCGGCGAGGGTCTTGGTCAGCTGGACCACCGCGGCCTTGGCGGCGCTGTAGCAGAGGAGGCCGGCGCCTGCCGTGTCGACCGCGCCGGAGGCCATGGTGATGATGCTGCCGGGTTTGCGGGTGGCGATCATCGCTCGCGCCGACTCCTGGCAGGCGTACAGCACCCCTTTGAAGTTGACCGAGAGGACGCGGTCGAGGTCCTCGTCCCGGGTCTCCAGGACGGTGCTGGTGTGCATGATTCCGGCGACGGCGGCCGTGATGTCGAGCCGGCCGGCGGTGTGGATGACGTGGGCGACGGCTGCCTTCAGCTGCGCCCGGTCGGTGACGTCGAGGGAGTGGGCGTGGGCCGTGCCGCCCGCTTTCGCGATCCGGGCCGCGGTCTCGTGGAGGCCCGTTTCGTCGAGATCCGCGCAGTGAACGGCGGCGCCGGCCTCGGCGAGGAGCGCCGCGCAGGCCCGTCCTATGCCGCTCGCCGCGCCCGTGACGAGCGCGGTGCGGCCGGTGAGGTCGTACGCGTTGAGGGGCATGGCCGGACCGTACGGCGATGTCTGACGGACCGTCAACTGGGCGGTAGTGCCTGGCTGGTCGGGCCTGCTTGGCAGTGGGGGCACCAGTAGGTGGGGCGCCCGTCCTGATCGGCGCTGCGGATGGGGGTGGCGCAGCGCAGGCAGGGGCGGGGGGCACGGCCGTACACGTACAGGTTCTGGCCCGGGATCCGTGCCGGTGTGGTGCGGCGGCCGGGCCGGTCGCGATTGGCGTCCAGGAGCTTCTTGGCCGCGGTGATCAGCCGCTCGGGGGACGGGAGTTCGCCGACGGGAAGCCAGGGGGTGACGCGGGCGAGGAAGCACAGCTCGGACTTGTAGACGTTGCCGATTCCGGCGAGGTTGCGTTGGTCGAGGAGGGCCTCACCGAGTGGGCGGGCGGGGTCCGACAGGAGATTGCGCAGGGCCCGCTCCGGGTCCCAGTCCGGGCCGAGGAGGTCGGGGCCGAGGTGGCCGACGGCCTGCTGCTCGTCGGCGGTGCGGAGCAGTTCGAGTACGGGCAGACGGTAGCCGACGGCGGTGTGGTCCTCGGTGCCGAGGATGGCCCGGATCTGGTGCGCGGGGCCGCCGAGCCAGCGCTCGCCCGAGGCGTAGACCTTCCAGGCGCCGTCCATGCGGAGGTGGCTGTGGAGGGTGAGGCCGCCTTCGATGCGGGTGAGGAGGTGCTTGCCGCGCGGGGTGACGTCCAGGACGGTCCGGCCGGTGAGGTCGGCGGTGGCGAGGCGGGGGACGCGGAGGTCGGAGCGGATGAGGGTGTGCCCGGCGAGGGCGGTGTGCAGGCGCCGGGCGGTCTGCCAGACGGTGTCTCCTTCGGGCATGACCCCATTCTGCCGGGCCGGCCCGGCACGCGTGTCGCGGTGCGGGTGCGGTGGCTCGCCGGGTGATGCGCGCATTGGCTCGGGGTGCGCTTCCGGGCGCGGCCCGGTGGGGGTGCGCCCGCCTGCGGCGGGCTGCGTCTCCCCTCCCCCCACCCGTGCGGGTGGGGGGAGGGGTGCGGGCCTACTCGCGGGGCGCGCTCGCCGCTGGCGGCTGCGGGCGGGCGGTGGGGTGGGGCGGGCGAGTGCGCCGCAGATGCACCCAGGCCCTCACGGGGGCGCCCGATGCCGTTGGCCGCCGACGGCCCACGGCCTTGCGTGGGCGTCTGTCGGCGAGCCTCTGGGGCCCGCCCGCCAGGGCTACGCGCGGAGGCGGAGGCCTCGGGGGGTGGGGTGGAAGCCTGCGGCTTCCAGGGTTCGGCCCAGGGGGGAGGTCAGGGCCGGGGTGCCGTTGGTGCGTTCCACCGTGATCGTGCCCAGGATGCCCGCGCGGGCCGCCGCGGCCAGGGCCTCGGCCGCCGCGTGGAGGCGGGCGTCTGGGGCTGTCGGGTCGTCCGGGTCCGTGGGCCAGGCGAGCAGCGTCTTGCCGCCGCGCTCCATGTACAGGGCCAGCTCGCCGTCCACCAGCACCACCAGAGAGCCCGCCTTGCGGCCCGGCTTGTGACCCGCCCCGGTCGGCGGTTCCGGCCAGGGCAGCGCCGCCCCGTACGCGTTGGCCGGGTCGGCCGCCGCCAGGACCAGGGCGCGCTGAGGTGTGTCCTCGCCCGCGCGGTCGCGGGCCGTCGCCGCCGCCCGCAGACGGTCGACCGCGCCGTCCATCGCGAACTGCGCGGCCCCCAGCCCCTCGACGACATAGCCGCGGCGCGCCTGCCCGCGGTCCTCGAAGGCGGAGAGGATGCGGTACGTGGCCGAGAAGCCGCCCTCGACGCCTTCGGCGGCGACCGCCCCCCGCGTGACCACGCCATGCCGGTCCAGCAGGGTGCGGGCCAGCGCGTGGGCGCGGTGCGTCGGGTCCGGCTCGGCGGCGGGGAGCAGGGACCACCGGCCCGCCACGGTGGGCGGACCTGTACGGGACGCCGTACGGGCCGCCGCCGTGAGCGTGCCGTACCGCCCACGGGGGACCGGGCGCTTGGCCCGGTGGGCGGTGGACCCCGCCGTGCGGCCCGAGCCCAGCAGCGAGCGGAGCGGGGCCAGTGTGTCGTTGGTCAGGCGGCCCGACCAGGCCAGCTCCCAGACCGCGTCAGCCAGTTGGGGATCGGTCGCCTCCGGGTGGGTCGTCGCCCGGACCTGGTCCGCGATCTGGCGGAAGAACAGCCCGTAGCCGCCGGACAGGGCGGTGAGCACGGATTCGTGCAGCGCGGTCGGTTCCAGCGGGTGGGGCTGGGGGAGGAGCAGAGGAGCGGCGTCGGCGAGGTAGAGGGAGATCCAGCCGTCCTTGCCCGGAAGGGCGCCCGCGCCGGCCCACAGGACCTCGCCCGTGGTGGTCAGTTCGTCGAGCAGGGTGGGGGTGTAGCCGGTGACGCGGGAGGGCAGGACCAGCTTTTCGAGGGCGGAGGCGGGAACCGGGGCACCCTGCAGTTGTTCGACGGCCCGGACCAGGCCGTCGATGCCCCGGAGGCTGTTGCTGCCCAGATGCTGCCACTGCGGGAGGAAGCCGGCGAGCGCGGCGGGCGGCACCGGCTCCAACTCCTGGCGGAGCGCCGCCAGCGAGCGGCGGCGCAGCCGGCGCAGAACCGTCGCGTCGCACCACTCCTGGCCGATGCCGGCAGGGTGGAACTCGCCCTGGACGACCCGCCCCGACGCGGCGAGGCGCTGCAGCGCACCGTCCGTGACCGCCGCGCCGAGGCCGAACCTGGCCGCCGCCGTGGCCGAGGTGAACGGCCCGTGCGTACGGGCGTAGCGGGCGAGCAGATCGCCGAGCGGGTCCTTGACCGGTTCGGTGAAGGCCTCCGGCACGCCCACCGGAAGCGCGGTGCCCAGCGCGTCGCGCAGCCGCCCGGCGTCTTCCACGGCCGCCCAGTGGTCCTCGCCCGCGATACGGACCCGGATGGCGCGGCGGGAGCCGGCCAGCTCCCGGGGCCAGTCCGGCTCGCCGCCGCGGGCGGACAGTTCGGCTTCGGTGAGCGGGCCCAGGACGCGCAGGAGGTCGGCGACGCCCTCGACGTCCTTGATCCGTCGGTCCTCGGTCAGCCACTGGAGTTCCTGCTCCAGCTCGGTCAGGACCTCGGCGTCGAGCAGTTCGCGCAGCTCCGCCTGGCCCAGCAGCTCCGCGAGCAGCCGGGAATCCAGGGAGAGCGCCGCAGCGCGCCGCTCGGCCAGCGGCGAGTCCCCCTCGTACAGGAACTGCGCCACATAGCCGAAGAGCAGGGAACGGGCGAAGGGCGACGGCTCGGGGGTGGTCACCTCGACGAGCCGGACCCGGCGGGACTCGATGTCGCCCATCAGCTCGGTGAGGCCGGGAACGTCGAACACGTCCTGGAGGCATTCGCGGACCGCCTCCAGGACGATCGGGAACGAGCCGAACTCCGAGGCCACCTGGAGCAGTTGGGCAGCACGCTGCCGCTGCTGCCAGAGCGGCGTGCGCTTGCCGGGGCTGCGGCGGGGCAGCAGCAGCGCACGCGCGGCGCACTCACGGAACCGGGCGGCGAACAGTGCCGAACCGCCGACCTGGTCGGTGACGATCTGGTTGACCTCGCCCTTGTCGAAGGCGACGTCGGCCGCCCCGAGGGGCGCCTGCTCCGTGTCGTACTCCAGGCCCTGCTGTACGGGGTCCTGGTCGAGCAGGTCGAGTCCGAGCAGGTCCGCGTCGGGCAGCCGCAGCACGATGCCGTCGTCGGCGTGCATCACCTGGGCGTCCATGCCGTACCGCTCCGAGAGCCGCGCGCCGAGCGCCAGCGCCCATGGCGCGTGCACCTGGGCCCCGAAGGGGGAGTGGACCACGACCCGCCAGTCGCCGAGCTCGTCCCGGAACCGCTCGACCACGATCGTGCGGTCGTCCGGGACGTGACCGCACGCGCGCCGCTGCTCGTCGAGGTACGACAGGACGTTGTCCGCCGCCCACGCGTCGAGGCCCGCGGCCAGCAGCCGCAGCCGGGCGTCCTCCTCCGGCAGGCCGCCGACCTCCCGCAGGAACGCGCCCACCGCCCGGCCCAGTTCCAGCGGGCGGCCCAGCTGGTCGCCCTTCCAGAACGGCAGCCTGCCCGGGACTCCGGGGGCCGGGGAGACCAGGACCCGGTCACGGGTGATGTCCTCGATCCGCCACGAGGTCGTGCCGAGCGTGAACACATCGCCCACCCGCGACTCGTACACCATCTCCTCGTCCAGCTCACCGACCCGGCCGCCGCCCTTCTTGGGGTCGGCTCCGGCGAGGAAGACGCCGAACAGGCCGCGGTCCGGGATCGTGCCGCCGGAGGTGACCGCGAGCCGCTGCGCGCCCGGCCGGCCCGTGACCGTACCGGCCACGCGGTCCCACACCACACGCGGGCGCAACTCCGCGAAGGCGTCGGACGGATAGCGCCCGGCGAGCATGTCGAGCACGGCCGTGAACGCCGACTCGGGCAGGGACGCGAAGGGGGCGGCGCGGCGGACGACGGTCAGCAGGTCGTCGACCTGCCACACGTCCAGGGCCACCATCGCGACCAGTTGCTGCGCCAGTACGTCCAGCGGATTGGACGGGACCCGCAGGGACTCGATCGAGCCCGTGCGCATCCGCTCGGTGACCACCGCGGCCTGCACCAGATCGCCCCGGTACTTCGGGAAGACCACACCGGTGGAGACGGCCCCGACCTGGTGCCCGGCCCGGCCGACCCGCTGGAGCCCGGAGGCGACCGACGGCGGTGACTCGACCTGGACCACCAGGTCCACCGCACCCATGTCGATGCCCAGCTCCAGACTGGACGTGGCCACGACGGCCGGCAGCCGCCCTGCCTTGAGATCCTCCTCGACCAGCGCCCGCTGCTCCTTGGACACCGAGCCGTGGTGGGCCCGGGCGAGCAGCGCCGGAGCGCCCTGGGCCGCGCCGGCCTGCGCCATGATCTCGGCGGGCGGTGCCCCTTCGGGCAGGGCCGCCCCGGTGGCCCGCTCGTACGCGATTTCATTGAGCCGGTTGCACAGGCGCTCAGCCAGGCGGCGCGAGTTGGCGAAGACGATGGTCGAGCGATGGGCCTGGACGAGGTCGGCGATCCGCTCCTCGACCTGCGGCCAGATCGACGGCTTCTCGCCCGTGTCCGACTCGGTCGCGGGAGAGCCGCCCAGCTCGCCCATGTCCTCCACCGGGACGACCACCGAGAGGTCGAACTCCTTGCCCGAGCGCGGCTGGACGATCTCCACCTTGCGCTGCGGCGACAGATAGCGGGCGACCTCGTCCACCGGCCGGACCGTCGCCGACAGTCCGATCCGGCGGGCCGGCCGCGGCAGCAGCTCGTCGAGCCGCTCCAGCGACACGGCCAGATGCGCTCCCCGCTTCGTACCCGCGACGGCGTGCACCTCGTCCACGATCACCGTCTCGATGCCGGACAGCGCGTCACGCGTCGCGGAGGTGAGCATCAGGAACAGCGACTCGGGGGTGGTGATCAGGATGTCCGGCGGCCGGGTCGCCAGGGCGCGCCGCTCGGCGGGCGGGGTGTCCCCGGAGCGGATACCGACCCGCACCTCCGGCTCGGGCAGCCCGAGCCGCACGGACTCCTGGCGGATGCCGGTCAGCGGGCTGCGCAGATTGCGCTCCACGTCGACCGCGAGGGCCTTGAGCGGAGACACGTACAGCACGCGGCAGCGCTTGCGGGCATCCGCCGGCGGCGGGGTGCTCGCCAGCTGGTCCAGCGCGGCGAGGAACGCGGCCAGCGTCTTGCCGGAGCCGGTCGGGGCCACGACCAGCACGTCCGAGCCCTCACGGATCGCCCGCCACGCGCCGTCCTGCGCGGCGGTGGGCGCGCTGAATGCCCCCGAGAACCAGGAGCGGGTCGCGGGGGAGAACGAATCGAGCGCGGAGCCGGCCATGCCCCCCATCGTGCACCCCGGCACTGACAACGCCACCGACAAGGCCACCTGCAACGCCACTCACAACCAGGGTCCACGACCTGGATGCGCAGGTCAGCACGGTCCGTGCTGCAGCAGAATGGCTCTATGGGCATAGGCATGGACACGGATGCGGGCCGGAAGGGCGAGTGGGCGAGGCTGTGGCAGCACGCCGATCTTCCAGGCCTCGACCTGCTCCGTGCACGCTATGTGCGCCACGCTTTTCCCCGCCACAGCCACGACGGCTATGTCTTCGGCGCGGTCGTCGGCGGGATCGAGGAGGTGCACCTGCCCGACGGCGTCATCCGGGCCGGTAACGGCAGCGTCGTCATGCTCAACCCCGAGGTGCCGCACTCCGCGAGGGCCGGCGTGCCCGAGGGCTGGCAGTACGCCACGCTCTACCCGACGACCCAGCTGGTCTCCGAGATCGCCGCGGAGGCCACCACGATCCGCGGCACCGCCGGATTCGGCGAGACCATCGTCGACGACCCGTACGGCTCCCGGCTCATCCACGAGGTGCACCGCGCGGCGGAGGAAGGCAACGCCCTGGCAGCCGACAGTCTGCTGCGCATCGTCGTCGCCCGGCTGCTGCACCGGCACGGGCGCGCACTTCCCGCACGTACGCCCCTGGCGGCCGGCGCGCGCACCGCCGCACGCGCCAAGGTGCTCCTGGAGGAACGGATGACGGAGCCGCCGTCCCTGGAGCAGCTGGCGCGGGAGCTGGGGACCAGTCCTTTCGCGCTGCTGCGCGCCTTCAGAACCGCGTACGGAATGCCGCCGCACACCTGGCTCACCGACGCCCGGGTGCGTACCGCCCGACACCTCCTGGACCAAGGGACCGCGCCGGCCGAGGCGGCCGTGGCCGTCGGCTTCACCGACCAGCCGCATCTGAACCGGCACTTCACCCGGATCGTCGGGGTGCCGCCCGGCGCCTACCGGCGGGAGCGCGCGGGCACGTACGAGCGCGCGGGAACAGCCGAGTCCGCGACCGCGCACGAGCCCGCAAGAACGTACAAGACGGGCGGCCGCCGGCCCACGTAACGTCGCTGACGTGCCAGAACAGACAGCATCACCAGAGATACGCGACAAGGCGGGGCAGGCGGCGGAGGCGGCGGAGCGCAGGCCCGCCGCCAAGCCCGACGCGGCCGTCGTCAGGGACGCACTGGGCGTCGGCATCGCCGTCGGCCTCTCCGGCTTCGCTTTCGGCGTCACCTCGGCCGGCTCCGGCCTCACCCTCCTGCAGACCTGCGCGCTGAGCCTGCTGGTCTTCACCGGCGCCTCGCAGTTCGCGCTCGTCGGAGCCCTCGCCGCCGGCGGCAACCCGCTCACGGCCGCCGCGGGCGCCTTCTTCCTCGGGGTACGCAACGCCTTCTACGGCCTGCGCCTCTCCCAGCTGCTCGCGCTGCCGCGCTGGGTACGCCCGTTCGCCGCGCACTGGGTCATCGACGAGACGGCAGCCGTCGCGCTCGCGCAGCCGACCCGGCGCAGCGTCCGTATCGGCTTCACCGTCACGGGCCTGACGCTGTACGTGCTGTGGAACCTCACCACCCTCCTCGGCGCCCTGGGAGCCGAAGCCCTCGGTGACCCCAACGCCTGGGGCCTGGACGCCGCCGGCCCCGCCGTGTTCCTCGCCTTGCTGGCGCCCATGCTGAAGACGGCCACCGAGCGTGCGGTGGCCGGACTCGCACTCGTGCTGGGGCTGGCCTTCCTGCCCGTCCTGCCGGCCGGGGTGCCGGTGCTTGTCGCCGCGCTCGCCGCGCCCGCCGTGCTGTTCTTCCAGGGCCGCCGGGCCCGCCCCGGCGACAGCGGCGGTGCCACCACTCCGACCGGTCAAGAGGACGGCCGATGAATATCTGGATCGCCATCGGAGCGACCGTCGTCGGCTGCTACCTCGTGAAGCTGATCGGCCTGCTCGTGCCCGCGGGCGCGCTGGAGCGCCCGCTTGTACGACGGCTGGCCGCCTTGCTGCCCGTCGCCCTGCTCGCCGCGCTCACCGCCCAGCAGACGTTCAGCACCGGCAGCGAACTGGTCCTCGACGCCCGCGCCGCCGGAGTCGCGGCCGCGGCGCTCGCCTTGCTGCTGCGCGCCCCCTTCCTGGTGGTGGTCGGGGCCGCGGTGGCCGTCACCGCGGGCGTACGCGCCCTGGGCGGCTGACCGGCTCCAAGGGCCTGCGCCGCGGCCGTGGGTCAGCCGACGCCGCGGCCGTGGGCGCGCAGCGTCAGCAGAGCCTCGATCGTCACCATCGGCCGCGCCTCCAGCGCGGGGCCCGCGGCCCACTCGCGCCAGGAGATCGGCCAGCCGCCGTCCTCCCGCTGCCCGCTCGCCAGGAAGTCCAGCGAGCGGGCCATCTCCTCATCCGTGAACCAGCCGCGCGCCAGCGACTCGGGCCGCCGCGCGAAGTCGTACGGAAAGTGGTGCTCGCCCGGCGCGTAACCGGGCGGCACCGGGTACTCCGCCCGCCGCCCGGGATCCAGCACCGCGAGCCCCTGCTCCCGTACCAGCCGGCCCAGCCGGTCCGCCGCGGCCCGGGCGCGGGACCGGTCGGGCACGCCGTCCAGGAAGGCGACGGCCGCCTGGATCTCGTACGGATGCGACTTCTCCAGGGATTCGACGGCCGCCCAGCAGAAGTCGGTGGCCCGGAAGAGCCAGGCGTGCCAGACCTGGTTGCGGTGCAGCAGCCCCACCACCGGGCCGGTGGCCAGCAGCTCGCTCGGCGGATCATCGACGACCGGGATGAACGGCGCGGACGGGTAGCCGCGCAGCGAGGGGTGGAGTGCGGGCAGGGCGCCGTCCGGTGTCGAGACGCTCGTCAGATAGCGGCACACCCTCTCGACGCGCTGACCGCCGCAGCGCCCGATGGAGTCAAGGACGCGGAGGGCGTGCGCGGTGTGCAGCGGCTGGCTCACCGGGCCGCGCAGATCGGGCTCCAGCCCGTGGCCGTAGCCGCCGTCGTCGACCAGATACGCGTCGAGGGCCGTCTCGACCGCGTCCGCGCCGCCGCCGAGGAAGTGGTACGCGAACCGCCGCTGCTCGAGCACCCGGGCCGTCAGCCAGATGAACTGCTCGGCGCGGGCCAGCGGGGAACGGGGTGATGCATCGGATCCAGCCATGTTCCGAAGGTAGGGCGGAAAGCGCTCGCGGCAAGCCGGTCGTGCATCTCTGCACTCCCAGGGGCGTGATACTGGAGTCATGCGGTTGACGATTTTCTGGCAGCGGATGGCCGACCACTTCGGGGCCGGTTACGCCGATTCCTTCGCGCGCGACCATGTGCTGTCCGAGCTCGGCGGCCGTACGGTCCACCAGGCGCTCGACGCAGGCTGGAACGCCAAGGACGTGTGGCGCGTGGTCTGTTCCGCGATGGACGTACCCGCCGATAAGCGCTGACGCCCGTACGCCACACTGGCTGCGTGCCAGCGACAGACGAGACCGCCCAGGCCCCGACCGGCCAGGCAGAATCCCAGGCCGAGCCGCCGGTCCCGCCGGTCCCGCCGCCCCCGGCGGCGCCTGGCCCGACACCGCCCGCGGGGCCCGCCCGGATGCCGGCCTGGCTCCCGCGCGCGCTGCTGCTCGCGCTCGCCCTCTACGCCTGCTTCCAGCTCGGCAGCTGGGCGTTCCACCAGCTCATCGGCCTGCTGGTCAACATCCTGATCGCGTTCTTCCTGGCGCTCGCGGTGGAGCCGGCCGTGAGCCGGATGGCGGCCCGTGGCATGCGGCGGGGGCTGGCCACCTTCCTGGTCTTCCTCGTGGTGTTCGTCGCGGGCGCGGGGTTCGTCGTCCTGCTCGGCTCGATGCTGGCCGGCCAGATCATCCAGATGATCGAGGACTTCCCCCAGTACATCGACTCGGTGATCAAGTGGATCAACCAGACCTTCCACACCGACCTCTCCCGCGTGGAGATCCAGGACAGCCTGCTGCGCTCCGACTGGCTGCGGAAGTACGTGCAGAGCAGCGCCGGGGGAGTGCTCGACGTCTCCGCCACCGTGCTCGGCGGGCTGTTCAAACTGCTGACGATCGGCCTGTTCTCCTTCTACTTCGCGGCCGACGGCCCCCGGCTGCGCCGCGCCCTGTGTTCCGTACTCCCGCCCGCCAAGCAGACCGAGGTGCTGCGGGCCTGGGAGATCGCGGTCAACAAGACCGGCGGCTACCTCTACTCCCGCGGCCTGATGGCGCTCATCTCCGGCGCGGCGCACTTCGTACTGCTGGAGATCCTCGGAGTGCCCTACGCGCCGGCGCTCGCCGTGTGGGTGGGCATCGTCTCGCAGTTCATCCCCACCATCGGCACCTATCTCGCGGGCGCGCTGCCGATGCTGATCGCGTTCACCGTCAACCCGCTGTACGCGCTGTACGTGCTCGCGTTCGTCGTGGTCTACCAGCAGTTCGAGAACTACGTCCTGCAGCCCAAGCTCACCTCGAAGACCGTCGACATCCACCCCGCCGTCGCCTTCGGGTCGGTCGTCGCAGGCACCGCGCTGCTCGGTGCGGTGGGCGCGCTGATCGCCATTCCGGCGGTGGCCACCCTGCAGGCCTTCCTCGGCGCGTATGTGAAGCGGTACGCGGTGACGGACGACCCGCGCGTGCACGGCCACCGGCGGGGCCACGGCGGACCGGTGCTCGCGCGCGTCCGGCGCGCGCTGCGCCGGGGCAACGACTAGGGGGGCCCGGCGACAAGGCTCAATGGATCGGCCGCATGTCGCCGTCGTACGTGGTGCGGTAATCAGGGACGACGATCCGGCTCGCCGGAGACTCCCGGTGGACCTGGGCGATGAATGCGTCCAGGTCCATCGACGTGTCGCGGCGCGGGGGCTTGCTCAGCGGCTCCTCGAAGTTGTCCCAGTGGACGGGCACGACGACGCCGGGTTCGCCCAGTGCCCGCAGCAGCCGAGGCACATAGCGGTACGTGGATGCGCTGGACGGCACCGCGACCATCGCGAGATCAGGGCGGAGTCCCTTCGCGACCCGCTCGGAGAAGTCGCTGGCGCCCATCAGGAACGCCGACGGGCCGCCGTTCCCGGCCGTCACCTGGAAGGCGAGTGTGTCGCCCTCCGGCAGGTCGGAGATGGTCTTCGGGACTGCCGCGGGCGGCGCGTTCAGCGTGCCCGGGGCGAAGTAGGAGTGCCGCTTGTTGCGGCTGTGCAGGCTCGCCACGACCTCGACGGTGAGCCCGCCGAAGTCCAGCACCTCGCCGCCCTTCACCACCGAGATCTGTCCCGGGTCGACACCGAACGCGACCAGCAGACGGAATGTGGTCTCGGTGCCGACGACCCGGGCGCCGGTGGACTCGGCGATGTAGGGCACATCGGCAAGGTGGTCCCAGTGGGAGTGGCTGACCAGGACGATTTCGGGGCGGCCGACGTGCTCCCGTACCAACCCGGGATCGACCCTCAGCTCTGTATCCGGGTTGAAGGCCCCGTCGAACAGGCCGGTCTTGAACCGGGTGAGGTACGGGTCGAAGAGCACGGTCCGTCCGTCGACGTCGATGCGCCAGCCGGAGGTGCCCAGCCAGCGGAAGGACGCCGAACCGGCCGCCGGCGCCCGGCGGGTGGCCGCCTCGGAAGCGGCGGCCGTGGAGGTGAGCAGCGGGGCGGCCGCGCCGAGCGCGGCGCCACGCAGGACCGTGCGTCGGCCGAACCTCTTGATGCGCTGTGTGTCGGTGTCGTCGCTCATGGCGTCAGGAGATCAGGACCCAACCCCCCGAGTCCAAGATCAAAATCCTGCCGTCCCTATATGCAGACGCATATGAGACCACGTCACACGCCTGTGCTCCGCAGGAAGTCGACGGCGATCCTGGCCGCGGCGCCGATCGCGGCATCCACCGCCGGCCGCGAGGCGTTCAGCTCCCGCGTCCGGGCGAAGACGGAGACCGCGTAGCGGCTGCCGTCGGGATACTGAACGACCCCCGCCTCCATGTGGAGCCCCGGCAGGGTGCCGGTCTTCGCCGCGACCGTCACCTCGTCGGGAAACCCCGACACCAGCCGATGCCGGAAGACCTGGCGGCTCATCAGATCGCGTACCTGGGCGCATGCGTCCGGCGGGCCCGCTTCGTCACGCCAGATGAGACGCAGCAGCCGGGTGATCTCGCGGGGCGTGCTGGCGTTGGTCCGCCGGGGATCCAACACGCTCAGCCGTCTCTTGCGGTCATCCGGCAGAGCCGGGTAACGGACGGCGAACTCCGCCTCGTCGCGTGCCCCGACCTCGGCGAGCATCGACTCCAGTACGTCACGAGGGCCGCCCACGATACGCGTCCTGCCGAGCCCGAGTTCCCCGGCGAGCAGCCGTACCGTGTCCAGGCCCACCCGCGCCAGCAGCAGATCCGCCGCCGAGTTGTCGCTGACCGACATCGCGAAGAACGCCAGATCGCGCAGCGACAGCTCGACGTCGTCCATACAGCCGGCCGTGCCCCAGCCGCCGAGCCGGTCGGCCGCGGTCACCCGTATCCGCTCGCGGGTGTCGAGCTGGCCGGCTGCGGCCTGCCGGGCGAACTCCAGAACCAGCAGCACCTTGAAGACCGAGGCGATCACGACGAGCTCGTCCGCGCCGACCGCCACCTCCTCGGCGCCCGGCTCCCTGCCGACGGGGATCGCATGCAGCAGTCCCTCGGCGCCCGCCCCCGCGAAGACCTCGCGGATCCGTTCCTCGACCACCGGTTCACTCCCTCACGTAAGGTCCCTGAGTGTGGATCTCTTGCGCCACCTGCGTATTTTCGTCACCGTCGCCGACGAGCTGCACTTCAGCCGGGCCGCCGACCAGCTGGGCATGGCTCAGCCGCCGCTCAGCCAGGCGGTACGCAGACTGGAGAAGGATCTCGGCGCCGAACTGTTCGACCGATCACACCGCCAGATCCGGCTGACCGCCGCCGGGATGGTGCTGCTGGACGAGGCCCGCGAACTCCTCGCCCGCGAGGACCGGTTGCGGACGCTGGCCCGGCGCGCCGGGGACGGCGGCCTGGGCACCCTGCGCGCAGGCGTACCTCCCGACACCACGGCCGCGATGCTGTCCGCGCTGCTCGCCGCCTGCGCGGAGCATTCCCCGGGCCTGTCCGTCGATCTGCAGGAGGTCACCACCGAGGAACAACTGCGACTGCTTGCCTCCGGCGGACTCGACGTCGGCCTCGTCCACCAGCCCGTGGACGCCACCGAACTTCGCCTCGGCCCGGAGGTCTCCGTGGAACTCGGAGTCGTCCTGCCCCGCACCTCACCGCTGGCCCGGCTCCCCGAGGTCGCGCTCGGCGAACTGTCCGGCCACGACCTGGTGCTCTTCCCGCGTGCCCATGCCCCCGGCTGGTACGACCGGATCCTCGACACCTGCCGCGCCGAGGGCTTCGTGCCCGGCCGCCTCCGGCACGCCTCCCATCCCGAGTTCCTGCTGGCCCTGGTCACTGCGGGCCACGGAATCGCCTTCGACCAGGGGCCGGTGGCCCGCAAGGAACCCCGCGTCGTCTGGCGGCCCCTGGCAGGCCGCCCCCTCACTCAGCGGATCACTGGCGCCTGGCCCGCAGGCCGGTCTGCCCACCCGGCCGCTCCCCACTTCGCGGAGCTCGCAGCCGACGTGCTCGCCCGCGACCGTACGGCGGCCCTGCGCCGCGGCGACAGCCCGCGCCCGCCGGAAGGGCCGCCCCGCCCGTGGTCAGTGGTGTACGACTGAGTCAAGCCGACGCCGTGCCGACCGGCTGCCCGCGCGAGCAAGCCGGGCCTCTGAGTACCCGTACGCGCGACACGCTGCTCCCACCAGATCCGCAGCCCGCACTCCATGCCAGATCGGCATGGAACAGCGCGCGACCGTATTGGACCGCATGGGCGGCCGAAGGTGAGGGTGGGTCCTGGCACTCATGACCACGCACCGGGATGGAGCCGTGTCGCTCCATCCCCTTATGCGCCCTGCGTGTGGGGCGCCCGGAGGTTTTGGACCATGCAGCTCACCCGTGCCCGGCGCGCCGCTCTCGGTGCGCTTGCCTCGCTCGCCCTCGTCCCGCTGGCGGCCTGCGGCCAAGACGGCTCCCCGGCCTCGTCGTCTCCGTCCGCCGCGACGACGAGGCCGAGTACGGCTGCGAAGCCGTTCGCCGGCGACTTGAAGGAGCTTGAGCGCAAGTTCGACGCGCGGCTGGGTGTCTACGCCGTCGACACCGGCAGCGGGCGCGAGGTGGCCTACAACGACGGCGAGCGGTTCGCCTACGCCTCCACGTTCAAGGCGCTGGCCGCCGGTGCCGTGCTGCGCCAGTACTCCCTGAGCGGGATGGACAAGGTGATCAAGTACTCCAGGGACGATCTGACCGCCAACTCTCCCGTGAGCGAAAAGCACGTCGAGACCGGGATGACCCTGCGCGAGCTGTGTGACGCCGCCGTCCGCTACGGCGACAACGCCGCGGCCAACCTGCTGTTCGACGCACTGGGCGGGCCCCAGGGCCTCGACGCCGCGCTCGAGAAGATCGGCGACGACGTCACCCGGATGGAGCGCCGCGAGCCCGAGCTGAGCCGATGGACCCCGGGCGAGACACGGGACACGACCACCCCGCGGGCGTTGGCCAAGGATCTGCGCGCGTACGTTCTCGGAGACGTCCTCGGCAAGCCCGAACGTGCACAGCTCACGCAATGGCTGCGGACCAACACCACCGGAGACGACCTCATCAGGGCCGGGGTGCCCAAGGGCTGGGTGGTCGGCGACAAGACCGGAACCGGCAGCTTTTACGGTGCCCGCAACGACATCGCCGTGGTGTGGCCCCCCGACGCCGCCCCCATAGTCATGGCGATCATGTCGCACCGCAGCGAAAAGGACGCCGACCACGACGACAAACTGATCGCGGAAGCGGCATCCGTGGTCGCCGACACGCTGTCGTAGCAGGAGGCACGCGCTGCGGGGGTTCAGAGGTACGAAGCGCGGGTCACCCGGTGTCCGAACGTGCGCCAGACCAGCACCTGGGCGGCGATCAGCAGGGTGACCAGCAGCAGCGCGGGGACGAGGAGTGCGAGCGTCGCGCCGTCCGCGGCCGACTCGGCCCAGCGGCAGGGCCGGCCCGGCGAGCAACGGCAGCGCCGCCATCAGCACCGCGGTGAGCGCGAAGGACTGCCGGGAGCCGGTCCGCCCCGCGGGCCGCCGGGCGCGCTCGTACGGGCGGCCGGTCAGCCGGAGACCGGCGAACGCCAGCCCGTGCGCCGCGAACAGTGCGCGAGTGGCACGACGACCGCGAACTGGCCGCTGAGCAGCTGCGCGTCGGTGCGCGGCTTGGGTCAGGGGGGCCAGGATGGAGAAGGAACTCAGTTGCCGGCAGCCCGCAGTTTGCAGACCGCTCAGCCCGCGCGTTACGCGCTCGGGGTGACTGGCGCCGTCAGGGCCGGGTGGGTCTGCGGTGAGCGGCCGGGCTTCCAGCCGGCCCAGCGCTCCGCGATCAGGCCGTCGGCGATTCGGAAGATCACGATTGCGGCGAGTTCGACGGGCTGGCCGGTGGCCGGCCGTCCGAGCATCGGCCCGGTGTTGGTGCCGCGCAGTGTCCACCGGATCACGACGCGGTCTGACTCGGCGACCAGGTCATCGATGGTGAAGCGCAGGTCGGGGTGGGCTGTGTGCATCGTCGACACCACGAACGCGGCGCCGTCGCGCCCGGCGGGCTGCCCGGGCAACGGATCGTGGTCCACCCACTCCGGGGCGAACAGCCCGCGCATGGTGGCGGCGTCGCCGCCCGGGATCACTTCCTCGAAAATCCGCCGGATGAGTGCCTTGTTGGCGGTGGCCTCGGTCGTCACGGTCGCTGCCCTCGTTGTGATGTCGGATGCGGGTATCAAGCTGGTCATCGGCCGGTACCGGCGACCGCCGGGCTGAAGAGGTGGGCCTACTTCTGGGCGATCGTCACGTCCTGGAGGGTGAGCTTCTTGCGGGGGGCGCCGTCGCCTTCACCGTTCGCGTTGTCTGATCCGGCCTGCGCGACCTGTTCCAGAAGGTCCATGCCGCTGGTGACCTTGCCGAAGACGGTGTAGTTCGGAGGCAGCTCGGAGTCGCCGTAGACCATGAAGAACTGGCTCCCATTGGTGCCTGGGCCTGCGTTGGCCATGGCGAGGATGCCCTTGGCGTACTCCGCCGTCTGCCTGCCGGATGCGGGCTTCGGCAGGTTCTCCTCCCCGTACTTGTAGGCCGGCCCGCCGGAGCCTGTGCCGGTCGGGTCTCCGCACTGGAGAACCTTCAGCGCCCCGGTGGTCAGACGGTGACAGTTCGTCCCGTCGAAGAAGTTCTTCGCTGCCAGGTAGGTGAAGGAGTCGACGGTGCAAGGGGCCTTCTTCCCGTCCAGCGAGAGCCCGATGTCGCCCAGGTTGGTCTTGAGGCTGGCCTTCACGGTGCTCGTGTATGGGGGCCTCACGGGTGGTGTTCCCACGTTCTTCGCTCCCTGCTCCCTGTTGGGCGAGAACAGGCACTCCCCGGGCTTGGCGGTGGGCGAGGGGGTTGCCGCGGGGTGCGCAGAGGCGGCCGCGGCACTGAAGCCGGACGTCGAGTGTGCCCCCGGAGTCACGGCGACGAGGCCAGCAACGAGCGCAGAGCCGGCCGCCCCGCGCAGAGCGGTGAAGATCATGGAGGGTCCTTTCATCGTCCGTACAGGGCTCGATCTTGATAGCGGGACAAGCGCGCCACCGCAGAGCAAAACACCGCAGGAGTCGTTCCAACGAGGGAAACCAGCGGTCCGCTGCTGATCCGGAACAGGACAGACAACGCCGCGGCGGATGCCGTGTGGTGCGCTTGACACCAAAATCGAACATCCATTCTTATGGGATTCCGGCCGGTGGCTCTCCGGGATCGGTGGAGTTGTCCACAGGCTGGGAGGGCGTGGGGGCGCATTGTCAGTGGCAGGCGTTAGCGTCTTTGACGTGAAGCGATCGACACAAGCAAATCGGGTGGAACCCATGGCAGCAGGCACCGACCGCGAGAAGGCGCTCGACGCCGCGCTCGCACAGATTGAACGGCAATTCGGCAAGGGCGCCGTGATGCGCCTCGGCGACCGGCCGAACGACCCCATCGAAGTCATCCCCACCGGGTCGACCGCTCTGGACGTGGCCCTCGGCGTCGGCGGACTGCCGCGCGGGCGAGTGGTGGAGGTGTACGGACCGGAGTCCTCCGGTAAGACGACGCTGACCCTGCACGCCGTGGCCAACGCGCAGAAGGCGGGCGGCACCGTCGCCTTCGTGGACGCGGAGCACGCCCTCGACCCCGAGTACGCCAAGGCGCTCGGCGTCGACACGGACAACCTGATCCTCTCCCAGCCGGACACCGGCGAGCAGGCGCTCGAGATCGTGGACATGCTGGTCCGCTCCGGTGCCCTCGACCTCATCGTCATCGACTCCGTCGCGGCCCTGGTGCCGCGTGCGGAGATCGAGGGCGAAATGGGCGACTCGCATGTCGGTCTCCAGGCCCGGCTGATGAGCCAGGCCCTCCGGAAGATCACGAGCGCGCTCAACCAGTCCAAGACCACCGCGATCTTCATCAACCAGCTCCGCGAGAAGATCGGTGTCATGTTCGGCTCCCCGGAGACGACGACCGGTGGCCGGGCGCTGAAGTTCTACGCCTCGGTGCGGCTCGACATCCGCCGTATCGAGACCCTCAAGGACGGTACGGACGCGGTGGGCAACCGCACCCGCGTCAAGGTCGTCAAGAACAAGGTCGCGCCGCCCTTCAAGCAGGCCGAGTTCGACATCCTCTACGGCCAGGGCATCAGCCGCGAGGGCGGCCTGATCGACATGGGTGTGGAGCACGGCTTCGTGCGCAAGGCCGGCGCCTGGTACACGTACGAGGGCGACCAGCTCGGCCAGGGCAAGGAGAACGCCCGCAACTTCCTGAAGGACAACCCCGATCTCGCCAACGAGATCGAGAAGAAGATCAAGGAGAAGCTGGGCGTGGGTGTCCGGCCCGAGGTCCCGGCCGCAGAGCCGGGTGCGGACGCCGCCGGTGCCGCTCCCGCGCCGGCGTCGGCCTCCGACGCCGCGAAGTCGGTGCCCGCACCGGCGACGAAGGCCAAGGCGACCAAGGCCGCCACAGCCAAGAGCTGACCGTGGGACGGCGTACCGAGTGGGCGGGCCGCGCGGACTCCGAGTACGGCGGCAGCCCCGACGGGGTGAGGGCCGGGGGCGGCGGTGAGGGGCGGACGGCTCAGCCGTCCCAGCCGCCGCAGCCGTCGCAGAGCCCGGAGGAGCGGGCGCGGGCGATCTGTCTGCGCCTGCTCACCGGGAGCCCCCGTACGCGAAAGCAGCTCGGGGACGCCCTGCGCAAGCGGGGCATCCCCGAGGAGGTGGCCGACGATGTGCTGTCCCGGTTCGAGGACGTCGGCCTGATCGACGACGCGGCTTTCGCGGGCGCCTGGGTGGAGTCCCGGCACCACGGCCGGGGGCTGGCCCGCCGGGCGCTCGCGCGCGAGCTGCGGACCAAGGGTGTGGATACCACGCTGATCGAGGAGGCCGTCGGCCAACTCGACTCCGAGCAGGAGGAGGCGACGGCGCGCGAACTCGTCGCCCGCAAACTACGCGCCACCCGCGGCCTGGACCGCGACAGACGCCTGCGCCGGCTGGCGGGAATGCTGGCCCGCAAGGGATACCCGGAGGGCATGGCCCTCCGCGTGGTCCGCCGCGCGCTGGAGGAGGAGGGCGAGGACACGGAGGGCCTGGAGTACGACCCGTTCTGACCGTGGGGGCGGTGGCCGGGGCGGGCGGCCTTGGGCACCCAGAGCCGGCACGGCGCGGGCGCCGAGGGCCGGGTCCGGGGAGCGGCCCCTGGAGGCGTCGGCCGGGTATGGGCGAGCGGCGGTGCGCTGGGGCGCAGGCGTACGGATCGGCCGCCCAGGCGGCCGGGGCTGCTCGCTTGGCCGGTGTGAGGTGGAGGGGCGGGGCGCCGAGGGCCGCAGGCGGCGCAATCCGGGCGCCCAGGCGGCCAAGACCGCTCGCCGGGAACGTGTGAGCGCAGGGGGCGAGGACGGCAGGGCGCCGGCTGTGGGTCGGCACGGACGGCGCGGCGTGCCGAGGCCGTGGGGGGGCGCGGCGGCACGGCCGCCCGGGGCCTTGGGCCTGGTGGTTCAGGGGGTGACCGGCAGGCCTGCGGAGCGCCATGCCTGGAAGCCACCGTCGAGGTCGGTTGCCCGGTGCAGTCCCAGTTGCTGGAGTGATGCCGCCGCCAGGCTGGACGCGTACCCCTCGTTGCAGATCACCACGATCCGCAGGTCGTGACTCGTCGCCTCCACCGCCCGGTGACTGCCCCGCGGATCGAGCCGCCACTCCAGCTCGTTGCGTTCGACGACGAGCGCGCCGGGAATCAGCCCGTCGCGCTCGCGCAGCGCCTGATACCGGATGTCCACCAGCAGCGCACCCGAGGCCGCCGCCTCGAACGCCTCCCGGGGGCCGATCCGGTCGAGGTCCTCGCGGACCCGCTCCAGCAGCTCATCGATGCCCACCGGCCCGCTCACTGCCAGTCCCCCGGACGCTCGACCTGCTCCAGCCGCAGCACCGCGCCGCTGCGGCTGAACCGCCGGAGCAGCGGTAGCGGCGGGAAGTAGGCGTGCACGGAGACCGCGTGCTCGGTGGCGGACTCGTTCAGCACCTCGTGCACATGGTGCTCCCCGAACGCCTTGCCCTTGCCGGCGGGCAACGTCCGTGCGCGGTCCACCCCTTCGGCCAGTTCCAGGGTCTTCCACCCCGCACTGGGCAGCCGGACCACGAGCGAGTGTTCCTTCAACTCGCCCCGCGCCGTGGCGAACGCGCCACGGGATTCCGCGTGGTCGTGCCAGCCGGTGCCCGTGCCGGGCGGCCAGCCGATCAGCCAGGCCTCACTGCCGCCAGGCCCGTCGAGGCGTACCCAGGTACGTCCCTCGGGGTCGAGCGGGAGCGAGGAGATGAGTTCCTCGTCCGCCGCGGTACGGCGGACGAAGTCGAGCAGCTCGAAGGCGGTGGGCCCGGAGTCGGGGGAGGACGCCTGGACGCCGGCGGGCGAGGAAACGGAGAGTGACATGAAGAGCCGTCCTGAGGTTCGCGTGGGTGCGTGCGCGGCAGCCCGGAATCACGGGGCGCGCGAGGTGAGGGCGAATCAGCAGGACGGGCGACACACGCAGCCCGCATGGCGGACGAGGTCCACATGGACCCTCCGCCACAGGCGCACATCGGTGTCGGTCACGCTCCGGAGTACACCACGCGTGACCGCGACGGTCAATTGATGTCCGCTGTACGGTCCTCCACACGCTCCCGCGCGGCCGGTACCTCCCCGGCGGTTCCACCCGTGCCTTCCCCGGCGCCCTCCCCGGCGGTCTCACCCGCGGCCTCCGCCGAGGCCGGCGCACCACCGCGCGCGGCATCGGCGCACGCGTACAGCTCCGCGGGCCGTACCCCGGTGAACGCGGTCACCAGATGCCCGTCCGGCCGCACGAGCAGCACGGTGTGCGCGGACGCGCCCGGATAGCCCTCGGTGACCAGCAGTTCCGCCCGCACCGGCAGTGCGGAAACCGCCGCCGCCAGCCGCGGCATGACCCCGGCCTTCAGCCAGTGCCGCCGGTCCCACACACCGGTCCCCGGCGCGACCAGCACCACCAGGAGCTGTCCCCGCCCCAGCCGGTCGCGCAGCCGCGCGGTCGTCCCGTCGGGAGCCGTGACCCGGACGTCGGCGGCGGGAGTGCCCGGCTCGGTGCCGGTCGGGGTCCCGGACGTGATGCTCGGAGGCGCGAGGGGGGAGCGCGCGTAGCCGGGGGGCGCACCCAGCGGGCCGCGCCCCACATGCCCGTCGGCCAGCAGCGCGTCGTAGCCGCGCGCGGCGCCCGGCAGGCGGGTCCGCAGACCCCCGCCGCCCCGCAGTATCGGCAGCGACTGGTCGGCGGCCCGCAGCCGGGCGGCGACGGCGGTGCGCCGCTCCGCCTGGTAGCTGTCCAGCAGCGTCCTGGACGCTCCGTGATGCCACGCCAGGGCCAGCTTCCAGGCCAGGTTCTCGGCGTCCCGCAGTCCTTCTTCCAGGTTCTGGGTGCCGATCGCGCCGAGCAGGTGCGCCGCGTCCCCGGCGAGGAAGGCCCGGCCGGTACGCCAGCGGCGCGCGAGGCGGTGGTGCAGGGTGTACACCCCGGTGTCGATCAGCTCGTACGGAGGAGTCTCGCCGCACCACCCGGCCAGCGTGTCCCGTACCCGCGCCACCAGTACGTCCGGCGTGACCAGGTCGCCGCGGGGCGGCAGCAGCCAGTCGATCCGCCACACGTCGTCCGGCAGCGGGCGGGCCGTCACCTCCTCGCCGGAGCCGCGCCACGGCGGCAGCCGGTGCAGCAACGCCTCGTCGGGCCAGGGGAGTTCGGTGCGCAGTGCGGCGACCGCCTGCCGCTCCACCGCCGTACGGCCCGAGAAGCGGATGTCGAGCAGCTTGCGCACGGTGGAGCGCGCCCCGTCGCAGCCGACCAGGTAACTCCCGCGCCACCAGGTGGTCTCGGAGCCACGGGTGTGCGCGGTGATGCCGCTCGCGTCCTGTTCGAGGGAGTCGAGCTTGGTGTCGGTGACGATCTGCACCAGGCCGTGCGCGGCGGCGGCCAGCCGCAGCCCGCGGCTGAGCGCGTGCTGCGGCACGTGCAGCGGCGCGGACCCGTCGTCCTCCGGACCGTCACCGAAGGAGAGCCGGCGCAGTTCCTGCCTGCGGCGCAGCGTCCGCCATCCGGTCCAGCGCGCGCCTTCGTCCCTGGTGGTGGCGCAGCCGAGCCGTTCGACCATCGCGGCGGTGTCGGGATGCAGGACGACCGTACGCGCCGGACGCGGCAGGTCCTTGCCCGGAGTCTCGTCGAGCACCACCGACGGGACGCCCTGCTGGGCGAGCGCCAGGGCCAGCGCGAGGCCGACCGGCCCGGCGCCGACGACGATCACCGGGTCCACGGCACGGCTCCCTCAGTCCTGCTGACGGAACGAAAGATGGCAAGTGGAGCCCGGCGCACGATCACACAACGTATGCAACAGATTGCGAGTGCTTGCGTCAAGCGACGGGCGTATGCGGCGAGGGGGCAGCGGCCGTGGCCGCTGCCCCCTCGTGATCCGGTGGCCGGGTTGCCGGGTGGTGGCCCGGGCGTCAGGTGCCGGTGTCGCCGTGGACGTGGTCCGTCACGTGACCCGGTGCGTTGAGCTCGTCCACCTCGTCGGCCGCCAGTACCGCGCCGGTGCCCTTCTTGGACCGGCGGGCCCTGCCCTCCAGCCACGACGCCACGCTGGTGAGCAGGAAGTTGAGCGCGACGAAGATGAGCGCGATCACGGTGAGCGCGGCGATGGTGTTCGCGCCGTAGTTCGCCGGGATCGTGCGGTACTGCGACATCAGTTCGGCGAGGCCGAGCAGGGCGCCGCCCAGGGCGGTGTCCTTGACGATCACTACGACCTGGCTGACCAGGGCCGGCAGCATCGCGGTGACCGCCTGCGGCAGCAGCACGTACGACATGGTCTGGCCCTTGCGCATACCGATCGCCTTCGCGGCGTCGGTCTGGCCCGAGGGCAGCGAGAGGATGCCGGCCCGGACGATCTCGGCGATGACCGAGGCGTTGTAGAGCACCAGGCCGGTCACCACCGCGTACATCGGCCGGATCTCCGACTCGATGTCCGTGAACTGCACGAACAGCGCCTGGGCGAAGAACATCAGGATCAGCACCGGGATGGCGCGGAAGAACTCGACCACGGCGCCCACCGGAACGCGGATCCACCGGTGGTCGGACAGCCGTCCGATGCCGAGCAGCGCGCCGAGCGGCAGCGCGATCACGATGGAGAACGCCGCTGTTTGCAGGGTCAGCCCGAGACCGGGCAGCAGGTAGGTCGTCCACATCTGGGAGTCCGTGACGAACGGACTCCACTTGTCCGCCGCCAGCTGGCCCTTGTCGGCCATGACCGACAGCGCCCACCAGATGACGAGGCCGAGCGCGGCCAGGAACACGATCGTGTAGAGGACGTTCCGCCGTTTGGCGCGGGGGCCAGGGGCGTCGTAGAGAACAGAAGTCATCGCTTCACCGCCACACGCTTGGCCACCCAGCCGAGAATCAGGCCGGTCGGGAGGGTCAGGACCATGAACCCGAAGGCGAAGACCGCGAAGACGGCGAAGAGCGCGTCGGCCTCGTTCTCGATCATTTCCTTCATCAGCAGCGCGGCCTCGGCCACACCGATCGCCGCGGCCACCGTGGTGTTCTTCGTCAGGGCGATCAGTACGTTCGCCAGCGGCGCGACCACCGAGCGGAACGCCTGCGGGAGGACGATCCGCGTCAGCACCTGGGTGAAGCTGAGCCCCAGCGCGCGGGCGGCCTCCGCCTGCCCGACGGGCACGGTGTTGATGCCGGACCGGAGCGCCTCGCAGACGAAGGTGCCGGTGTAGGCGACGAAACCGAGGACGGCCAGCCGGAAGCCGATGTCCTTGAAGTTTTCGCCGCCCAGTGCGAAGCCCAGCGTCTGGTTCAGGACCAGCGAGCAGGAGATGATGATCAACGTCAGCGGGGTGTTGCGGACGAGATTGACGTACGCGGTGCCGAAGGCCCGCATCAGCGGGACTGGACTGACCCGCATGCCGACCAGGATCGTCCCCCATATCAGGGAGCCGACGGCCGAGTAGAGGGTGAGCTGAACCGTCACCCAGAAGGCGCCGAGCAGGTCGTACTGCCCGGAATCAAGAAAGTCGAACACGTTGCCCCGCGCTCTCCCCAGGTTGGCTGGTGGGGCGCGCCGCCGGCTCGGGCCGATGGCGCGCCACCGCGGACTCAGCTGCCTTCAGTGATCTCCGGGGCAGGCTCGTTCTTGTAGTTGGCCGGGCCGAAGTTCGCCTTCACGAACTTGTCCCAGGAGCCGTCCGTCTTCATCTTCTCGAGGGCGGCGTTGATCTTGGTCTGAAGCTCCTTGTCACCCTTCTTCAGACCGATGCCGTACGGCTCGTCGCTCAGGTTGAGGCCCACCAGCTTGAACTTGCCCTGGTGCTCCTTCTGCGCGGCGAAGCCGGCCAGGATGGAGTTGTCGGTCGTCAGGGCGTCGACGGCCTCGTTCTCCAGGCCGGTGATGCACTCCGAGTAGCCGCCGAACTCCTGCAGGTCCGCCTTGGGGGCGAGCTTGTCCTTGACGTTCTGCGCCGAGGTCGAGCCGGTGACCGAGCACAGCTTCTTGCTGTTGAGGTCCTCGGCCTTCGTGATCGAGTTGTCGTCGGCACGGACCAGCAGGTCCTGGTGGGCCAGGAAGTACGGGCCGGCGAAGTCGACCCGCTCCTTGCGCTTGTCGTTGATCGTGTAGGTGCCGACGACGAACTTCACGTCACCGTTGGCGATCAGGTTCTCGCGCTCGGCGCTGGGCGCCTGCTTGAACGTGATGTCCTTGGCGTCGTAGCCGAGCTCCTTGGCCACGTACGTGGCGACGTCGACGTCGAAGCCGGTGAACTTGCCGTCCGGCGTCTTCAGGCCGAGGCCGGGCTGGTCGTACTTGATGCCGATGGTGATCTTGTCGCCACCACCGGAGCCGCCCTCGCTGCCCTTGTCGCTGTCGCCACCACACGCGGTGGCGGTCAGGGCGAGTACGACTGCGGCTGCGGCGGCAGCAGAGGCCTTACGGAGCTTCATGGTGAACTTCCCTGAGTGAGTAACGGGATCTGTGTGATCGACTGAACATGCTTCCGTATGAGGCGGGTTCAGTGCGGTTCAGTGGTGCAGGATCTTCGACAGGAAGTCCTTGGCACGGTCGCTGCGCGGGTTGCTGAAGAACTGGTCGGGGGTCGCCTCTTCGACGATCTTCCCGTCGGCCATGAAGACAACCCTGTTGGCGGCGGAGCGCGCGAAGCCCATCTCGTGGGTGACCACGACCATGGTCATGCCGTCCCGGGCGAGCTGCTGCATGACCTCCAGCACCTCGTTGATCATCTCCGGGTCGAGCGCCGAGGTCGGCTCGTCGAAGAGCATGACCTTCGGGTTCATCGCCAGCGCCCGCGCGATCGCGACGCGCTGCTGCTGGCCACCGGAGAGCTGCGCCGGGTACTTGTCCGCCTGCGTGCCGACACCCACCCGGTCGAGCAGGTTGCGTGCCGTCTCCTCGGCCGCCTTCTTGTCCGTCCTGCGGACCTTGATCTGGCCCAACATGACGTTCTCGAGCACGGTCTTGTGCGCGAACAGGTTGAAGGACTGGAAGACCATCCCGACGTCGGCCCGCAGCCGGGCCAGTTCGCGCCCCTCCTGGGGCAGCGTCTTGCCGTCGATGGTGATCTCGCCCGAGTCGATCGTCTCCAGCCGGTTGATGGTGCGGCACAGTGTGGACTTCCCGGACCCGGACGGCCCGATCACGACCACGACCTCGCCCCGGGCGATGGTCAGATCGATGTCCTGGAGCACATGCAGCGCGCCGAAGTGCTTGTTGACGTTGCTCAGCACAACCAGGTCATCCGTGGCGGGCACGGCATCCTTGGTCACTGATACTCCGCTCATCGGCCTCTTGCTCCGTCCTCCTCGGTTGGGAGGACCCTAGTGAGCTGGCCGGACCTGCGTCATTACATCTGAGGGGAAATTGAGCATAACGATCCGGTCGCGCCCGGACACGCTGTGTGTCCGGGCCCGGCTCGCGCCCGTACCGGCTGGGTAACGGTACGTTCCCCGGGCCGGGAAGTCCCTTGACGAAGGCCGCTTGATCCGCGTGGATGCCAGGGGACCATGAAAGAGGAAACGCGGAGCCAACGGAAGGGGGCCACCGGATGAGACTGCTGCTCGTCGAGGACGACAACCATGTCGCCGCGGCCCTGTCCGCCGTCCTCGCCCGGCACGGCTTCAAGGTCGTGCACGCCCGCAACGGCGAGGAGGCCCTCCAGGCGCTGCTGCCCGCCGGGGCGCCCCCGTTCGGAGTCGTGCTCCTCGACCTCGGCCTGCCCGACCAGGACGGCTACGAGGTGTGCGGCAAGATCCGCAAGCGCACCTCGACCCCGGTCATCATGGTGACCGCGCGAGCCGACGTACGCTCCCGGATCCACGGGCTCAACCTCGGCGCCGACGACTACGTGGTCAAGCCGTACGACACCGGGGAACTGCTCGCCCGCATCCATGCCGTCAGCCGGCGCACCGTGCCCGGCGAGGAAGCCGCCACCGCCGCCGACAGTACGGTCCGGCTCGGCCCGGTCAGCATCGAACTGCCCACCCGGCGGGTGAGCGTGGACGGCGCGCCCATTCAGCTCACCCGTAAGGAGTTCGACCTGCTCGCGCTGCTCGCCCAGCGGCCCGGCGTGGTCTTCCGCCGCGAGCAGATCATCAGCGAGGTGTGGCGCACCAGTTGGGAAGGCACCGGCCGCACCCTGGAGGTGCATGTCGCCTCACTGCGCTCGAAGTTGCGGATGCCCGCCCTCATCGAGACGGTGCGCGGCGTCGGTTACCGGCTCGTCGTACCCGCCCCGTAGAGTCAACGCCTCGTGCGCACCCGTCTGCTCCCGCTCCTCATCGTCCTCATGGCGGGCGTGCTCCTCGCGCTCGGCTTTCCGCTCGCCGTGTCCGTGGCCGCCGCGCAGCAGCAGCGCGTGGTCATCGACCGGATCGACGACACCGCGCGCTTCGCCGCGCTGGCGCAGTTCGTCAGCGACACCGCGACGACCGGCCCGCCGGGCGTCGGGCAGCGCCAGGACACCCTGCAGAAGGACCTCACCCGGTACCACCAGCTGTACGGGATCAGGGCCGGCGTCTTCTACCGCGACGACAGCGCCATGGCCAAGGCTCCCGGCGACTGGACCGTGGCCCCGGCCGGCGAGGAACGGGAGGCGTTCCAGGAGGCACTCGCCAGCCGCGGCAGCCACGACCCGCCGCAGGTCTGGCCGTGGCAGGAGGACGGCCGGATCGTGGTGGCGTCGCCGGTCGTCCTCGACGGCGATGTGGTCGCCGTCGTGGTCACCGACTCGCCCACCGGCCAGATGCGGTCCAAGATCCTTCGTGGCTGGCTCGTCATCGCGGCCGGCGAGGCGGCGGCCATGCTGCTCGCCGTGGGGGCTGCCATCCGGCTCACCGGCTGGGTACTGCGGCCCGTACGCATCCTGGACGCGGCGACGCACGACATCGCCACCGGGCGGCTGAAGTCGCGGGTGGTGGCGTCCGGGGGCCCGCCGGAACTCAGGCGCCTGGCCCGGTCGTTCAACGAGATGGCCGACAACGTCGAAGACGTGCTGGAGCAGCAGCGCGCGTTCGTCGCCGACGCCTCCCACCAGTTGCGCAACCCGCTCGCCGCACTGCTGCTGCGGATCGAGCTGCTCGCGTTCGAACTGCCTGAGGGCAACGAGGAGATCGCCTCGGTCAGGACCGAGGGCAAGCGGCTGGCCCAGGTGCTCGACGACCTCCTCGACCTGGCCCTGGCCGAGCACACCGCGGCGGACGTACGGCTCACCGACATCGGGGCGCTGGCGGCGGAGCGGGTCGCGGCCTGGCGCCCGCTGGCCGAGGAGAAGGGGGTACGGCTGACGGGGGACGGCATCGTGGCCGTCACCGGCTGGGCGGACCCGGTCGCGCTCTCCAGCGCACTCGACGCCGTCATCGACAACGCCGTGAAGTTCACCCCGGAGGGTGAGGAGGTCCGGGTGTCGGCCGGCTCAGGCGGCGCGTTCGCCACGGTCACCGTGGCCGACCGGGGGCCCGGTCTGACCGAGGACGAGCTCGCCCGGGTCGGCGACCGCTTCTGGCGCAGCAACCGCCACCAGAACATCAAGGGCTCGGGGCTGGGCCTGTCGATCTCGCGGGCACTGCTCGCGGCGGGCGGCGGATCCCTCGCATACGAGACGAACCCGCCGCACGGTCTGCGGGTGACGGTCTCGGTCCCCCGCACGGCCCCGAACACCTGATCCTCGCCCGCGGGGCGCCGACGACACTGTCCGCCGCGCCCGTCGGCCGTGGGGCGGAAGGCCGCGGTCCGGGTGTGTTGTGGGGGCTCATCGCGTACGGTCCCGCCATTGCCGTATATGTCGCACCGCACGCCCCCCGACCCGCCCGACACCGAGGAGCGCCTCTGTGACCACCGCCGAAGCCCGACCGGCCCGTATCACCGTGCCCCAGCCGCGCGGCGCCGGCGGTGGCGGGAGCACCGTCGCCCTCGACATCGGCGGTACGAAGATCGCCGGTGCCCTCGTCCGCGAGGACGGGGCGCTGACCGCCACCGCGCGCCGCCCGACCCCGGTCTCCACCGACGCGGACGTGGTGATGGCCGCCGTCGAGGCCGTGCTGGCCGAACTGGCTGGCCACCCCGACTGGCCGGCCGTGCGCCGCTGCGGCATCGGCAGCGCGGGGCCGGTGGACACCTTCCGGGGCACCGTCAGCCCCGTCAACATCGCCGCCTGGCGTGACTTCCCCGTCCACGCCCGGACCGAAGACGCGCTGGCCCGCCACGGCTGCGCCGTCCCCGCCGTCCTCGTCGGCGACGGCGTGGCGATGGCCGCGGCCGAACACTGGCTCGGTGCCGCCCGCGGCCGGGCCGACGTCCTGTGCATGGTGGTCTCCACCGGCGTCGGCGGCGGGCTGGTGCTCGGCGGCAGGCTCCACCCGGGCCCGACCGGCAACGCGGGCCACATCGGCCACATCAGCGTCGACCTCGACGGTCCGCGGTGCGCCTGCGGCAGCCGCGGCTGCGTCGAGGCGCTCGCCTCCGGGCCCGCGATCGCCCGCCGCGCCGCCGCCATGGGCTGGCGCCCGACGGGTACGGACCGCAGCGCCGCCGCCGTAGCGGCGTCGGCCCGCGCCGGCGACCCGGCCGCGCTGGCCGCGTACGACCGCGCCGGTCAGGCGCTGGCCGCCGCCGTGGCCGCCACCGCGACCCTCGTGGAGACCGACCTCGCCGTGATCGGCGGCGGCGTCGCGGCGGCCGGCGAGGTGCTCTTCGGCCCGCTCCGCCGTCACCTCGACCGCTACGCCGCGCTTTCCTTCGTACGGAACCTGGACGTCGTCCCGGCCCGGCTCGGTACCGACGCGGGCCTGGTCGGCGCGGCGGCCGCAGCGGCTCAGCTGCTCACGGCTTGACCGAGCTCACGGTTTGACCGAGCTGTAGTAGCGCGCCGCGCCCTCGTGCAGCGGGAGCGGATCCGTGTAGATGGCCGTGCGGAGATCGACCAGCTGGGCCGCGTGCACCTCGCTCCCGATGCGGTCCCGGCGGTCTATCACCGTGCGGGTGAATCCCTCGGTCAGCGCCGGGTCCATCCGGTCGGTGGTGACCAGCAGGTTCGGCACCGCCACGGTGGACACGGCGGCCCCGTCCTGCGCGCGGGTGTAGGCGTCGGCCGGCATCACGGCGGCCCGGTAGTAGCGCGTGGGCGTGCCGCCCCCGTGCAGCGCCTCCACCAGGTCGCCGAGCGGGACCAGGCGGATCTCGGTCCGCTCGGACAGCTCCTTCACGGCGGTCGTCGGCAGGCCGCCGGACCAGAAGAACGCGTCGATGTCGCCGCGTTCCAGCTGCGACGGCATGGTGTCGATGCCGATCGACACCGGTGTGATGTCCCGCTGCGGGTCCAGCTTCGCGGCCGTCAGCAGCCGCTCCGCGACGAGCCGTACGCCCGACCCCTGCTGGCCCACGGCGACCCGCTTGCCGCGCAGGTCGCGGGCCGTCCGTACGTCCGACGCCTTGGGCACGACCAGCTGCACGTAGTCGTCGTACAGCCGGGCACAGCCGCGCAGCCGTGCGGCCCCCGGTTTGTTGTCGCGCTGGTACTTCGCCACAGCGTCCGCCGTGGCGATGGTGAAATCGGCCTCCCCGGTGGCCACCCGCTGGAGGTTCTGCTGCGAGCCCTCGCTCGTCCTCAGCCGGACCTTCACGTCGGGCAGGTCGCGGGCCAGGGCCTGTTCCAGCAGTTCTCCGTAGCGCTGGTACACGCCGGTGCGTACGCCCGTACTGAACGTGAGCGTCCCGCTCGGCGACGACGTGCCCAGCGGCAGCAGCCACCACAGCAGCAGACCGAGTACGACCAGCCCCGCGACGGAGCCCTGCAGGGCGCGGCGCTTGTGGAGCCGGGGGAGCCGGGGGATTACGGACGGCATGCGCGCGATCCTGCCACTCACTCACCGTAATGGCCAGGGCTGAGCCCGGCTGAGCGTCAGGAGGCCGGCAGTTCCCGTGGCCAGCGGCCGATCGTCCGCAGCAGACCGATGAACGCACGCTCGGCGGGGGAGAGCAGCCGGTCGCGGCGGCGTACCAGGCTGATCGGGCGGGAGCGCGGCCGCGGACTGACCGGGACCACGCTGAGCGACCCGGCCCGTACGTCGTCGACCACTGCGTGCTCGGAGATCAACGCGACTCCGAGACCGGCCGCGACGCACTGCTTGACGGCCTCGGGGCCCCAGACGTCGCCGCGCGACACCTCCGTCAGCTCCCATTCCGTGAGGACCTGTTCCTGGAGCTCCCGGGTCTGCGAACCGGGCTCGCGCAACAGGAAGCGGGACCCGGCCAGATCCGCCGGCCGTACGTCACGGCTCCCGGCCGCGGCACCGGACCCGGCCGCGGCACCCGACCCCGAACCGGCCAGCGGGTGCGACGGCGCCGCGATCAGGACCAGCCGCTCGTCGAGAACCGCCTCGGTGACGAGCTGCGCGGCCGCCGGTGCTCCGGCCACCACCGCGACCCCGATCCCGCCGCCGAGCAGCCGCTCCACCACGGCCTCGTTGTTGCCCACGAAGATGTCGCACTCGATTCCAGGGTGTTCCTGCTGGTACCGGGCGAGGAGCGGCGGCAGCAGATACGTGCCGACCGTGGTCGTGCCGCCTACCAGCAGCCGCCCGGAGGCCAGTCCGCTGACCTGCTGGACCGCGGCGACGGCCTCGTCGGCCAGCAGGAACACCCGCTTCCCGTACGCGGCCAGCACCTCCCCCTCGGCCGTGGGCCGGGTCCGGGCGCCGGAGCGGTCGATCAGGGTGACCCGCAGGGACTGCTCCAGCCGGCGCACCTGGTTGGAGACGGACGGCTGGCTCATGTACAGCTTCTGCGCGGCCGCCGAGAAGCCGTGGTGCTCGACCACCTGCATAAAGATCCACAACCGGTGGAGGTTGAGTTCCATACGCCTCCTGACGTTGATCGTCGAGCGCCCGCGCGGTGAGCCTAGCCGTGAACGCGCCTGGTGGGGAGGGGTCTCATCGGTCCGCAATCGGCTATGGCCGCCATAGCGATTCCGGTGGTTCTCCGCCGGCGGCAGCGGGTGCTACCCATGAAACACGGAGCGGGATTCACCGCTCCGCGCCTTCGACCTCAGGGGTGGATCCGTCATGAAGGAACCTGTTGCAGAGCAGCTGGAGGTGAACGGGCGCCGCTACGCGTGGCCCCGCCGGCCGGTCGTCGTGGTCTGTATCGACGGCAGCGAGGACGCCTACCACGAGCGGGCGATCGCGGACGGCCGGATGCCCTTCCTGGAGCGGATGCTGCACCACGGCAGCGATCTGCGGGCGGACTGCACCATGCCGTCCTTCACCAACCCCAACAACCTGTCCATCGCGACGGGCACGCCGCCCGCCGTGCACGGCATCTGCGGCAACTACTTCTACGACACGGTCTCGGGCACCGAGGTCATGATGAACGAACCGGCGCTGCTGCGGGTGCCCACCCTCTTCGCGGCGTTCTCCGCGGCCGGCGCCAAGGTCGCCGTCATCACGGCCAAGGACAAGCTGCGCCGGCTGCTCGGCCGCGACCTGGTCGACGGAATGTGCTTCTCCGCGGAGAAGGCCGACCAGGTCACCGAGGAGGAGAACGGCATCAGCAAGGTGCTGGAGCGCGTCGACCGGGAACTGCCCTCGGTGTACAGCGCCGAGCTCAGCGAGCTGGTGATGGCGGCCGGTACGGACGTACTGGAGAAGGACCGGCCGGACCTGATGTACCTGTCGCTGACCGACTACATCCAGCACAAGCACGCCCCCGGTTCGCCCGTCGCCAACGACTTCTACGCGATGCTCGACGGGTACTTCGAGCGGATCGACGCCCTCGGCGCGGTCCTGGTCGTCACCGCCGACCACGGCATGAACGCCAAGAGCGACGCCGACGGCGAGGCGCAGGTCGTGTTCCTCCAGGACGTCCTCGACGCACGCCTGGGGGAAGGGGCGGCCCGGGTCGTCCTCCCCATCACCGACCCGTACACCGTGCACCACGGGGCGCTCGGCTCGTACGCGACGGTGCACCTGCCGGCGGACACCGACATCGCCGCGCTGGCCGGCGAAGTCGCCGCCCTGGAGGGGGTGGACACCGTCCTCACCCGTGCGCAGGCATGCGAGCGCTTCGAGCTGCCCGGGGACCGGATCGGCGACATCGTCGTCATCTCCGAACGCAACACGGCGCTGGGCACCACCCCCGCCCGGCACGACATCTCCGGCTTCAAGGAGCCGCTGCGTTCGCACGGCGGCCTCACCGAGCAGCGGGTCCCGTTCCTGGTGAACGCACCGGTCGGACCGCTGCCGCACGGGCACCGGCTGCGCAACTTCGACGCCTACTGGGTGGGCAACGCCCTTGCCGCGGGACAGCCGCTGACCCCCTGACACCTGGCACCTGACCACCCGACAAGCCCCCCACGTCCCCCATGACCCGGCCCCGGCGCGCTGCCGAGGCGTGCGCCGGGGCCGAGCCATGCCCACGTACAACGCTCACCGCTCAACTCCCCAACCACCGTGCACGTCGAGGACAGGACCTCCGCCATGGCCGACCTCGCACCACAGCAAGAACCAGCCGACGCCGGCAGACGCCGCACAGCGGCCGTCACCACGCGCGAAGCGCTGGACCAGGTCTCACCGGTCCTGCGCTCGGCCCGCGCCGCTCGCTGGCGACTGCGGATCTTCGCGATCACCTGGCTCGCGTACGCGGGCTTCTACTTCGTACGACAGGCCTTCTCCGTCGCCAAGCTCGGCATTCTGGACGACCCCGCGGTGAACACCGTGCTCACCGAGCGCGCGCTGGGCGTCATCGACGCGGTCTATCTCGCGGCGTACGCCGCCGGTCAGTTCCTCTGGGGCATGTGGGCCGACCGGTTCGGGCCGCGTGTCGTGGTCGTCGGCGGCATGATCGGGGCCATCGCCGCGGCCTGTGTGATGGGCGTCAGCAGCGCCCTGCTGGTGTTCGGCGGCGCGATGGTGCTCCAGGGCCTTTCGCAGTCGGCGGGCTGGGCGCCGCTGTGCAAGAACATGGGCAACTTCTTCACGGTGCGGGAGCGCGGCCGCGTCCTGGGCCTGTGGAGCACCAACTACGCGTTCGGCGGCCTCGCGGCCCCGCCCTTCCTGGGCTGGATCGCGTACTCGGTGTTCGACAGCTGGCAGGTGGCGTTCCTGGCCGGCGCGGCGGCCCTCGCCGTCGTCCTGGCGCTCTTCCTCGTCTTCCAGCGCAACTCGCCGCGGGACGTGGGGCTGGAGGAGCCCGCCGAGGCGACGGCTTCCGATTCCGGCGCGTCCGCGGAGAGCCCGTCCCCCGGCGGCCTCGCGCTCTACCGCGAGACGCTGCGCGACCGCATGGTGCTCACGCTGGGCCTCGCGTACTTCCTGCTGAAGCCCGCCCGCTACGCGATCCTGCTCTGGGGCCCGGTGATCGTCAGCCGCCGCCTTCCCGAGGTCGACAAGGTCGGCGCCACGCTCATCCCCGTCGCCTTCGGCGTGGCCGGCGTACTCGCCCCGATCCTCGTCGGCTGGATCTCCGACCGGTGCTTCCAGTCCCGCCGCGTGCCCGCCTGCGTCCTCGCGCTCGGGGTGCTGACGACGGCGCTCGCGCTGTTCATGCCGCTCACCGCGGCCGGCAGCGCCATGGTGATGATCGCGGTGCTGGCGGTGATCGGCCTGTCCGTGTACGCGGCCGACGCGATGATCTCCTGTGTCGCCGCCGTCGACTTCGGGAGCGCGAAGGGCGCGGGCACCGCCGCCGGGCTCGTCAACGGCTGCGGCTCGGTGGGCGCGATTCTCGGTGGGCTGCTGCCCGGATTCCTCTCGGGCGATGTGCTCTTCACCGGCTTCGCCGGAGCCGCGCTGCTGGCCGGGCTGCTGATGCTGCCGCACTGGAACCGGCTGCCCCGCACCACGTCCTGAGCTTCCCGTTGGCCCCGCAAGCCCGTACGCCCCGCAAGCCCGTACGCGTCGAACCCCATGGAAAGGGGACCCCTTGACCGTCAACCGTGCTGACACCGCCGTCGTCGGCGGAGGCATCGTCGGCCTCGCCCACGCACTCGCCGCCGCCCGCCGAGGAGACCGTGTCGTCCTGTTCGAGCGCGACGACTTCGCCGTCGGCGCCTCCATCCGCAACTTCGGCATGATCTGGTCGATCGGCCAGCAGCGCGGCGCGATCTACGAGCGCGCCCTGCGCAGCCGCGAGATCTGGCTGGAGGTGGCCGCCAAGTCCGGCCTGTGGGCCGCGGAGACCGGCTCGCTGCACCTCGCCCACCACCCCGACGAGCTGGCGGTGCTGGAGGAGTTCCTCGCGAGCGCGCCGCGGGCCCGCGAGCAGGGCGCCCGGATGATCACCGCCCGGGAGACGCTGGAGCGCAGCGGCACGGCGCGCGCCGACGGGCTGCTCGCCGCGATGTGGAGCCCGACCGAACTGAACGTCGACCCGCGGCGGGCCATCCCGGCGGTCGCGGAGCACCTCGCCGCCGCGTACGGCGTCGACATCCGCTTCGGCGCGACCGTGCGCGGCATCGACCTGCCCACCGTGTCGACCACCGTCGGGGACTGGGCGGTCGACCGGGTGTATGTGTGCAGCGGAAACGACTTCGAGACGCTGTACCCCGAGGTCTTCAGCGCGAGCGGTCTGGTGCGCTGCAAGCTCCAGATGATGCGCACCGGTCCCCAGCCCGCCGGCTGGCAGCTCGGCCCGATGCTGTGCGGCGGACTGACCCTCCTGCACTACGCGGCCTTCGACGACTGCACCTCGAAGGCCGCGCTGGCCGCCCGGCTGGGCGAGGAGCTGCCCTTCCACCGGGCGAACGGCATTCACGTCCTGCTGTCCCAGACCGCCGACGGGCGACTGACCATTGGTGACAGCCATACGTACGCCAAGACCCTCGACCCCTTCGAGAGCGAGGAGATCAACCAGGCGGTCCTCGACTACCTCGGTACGTTCGCCGAGTTGCCGAATCCGGAGATCACCGAGCGCTGGAGCGGCTACTACCCGTCGTTGCGCGACGGCCGTACCGACCTGGTCGTCGAACCCGAGCCGGGCGTCACGGTCGTCAACGGCGTGGGCGGGGCCGGCATGACGCTCTCCTTCGGGCTGGCGGAGGAGGTAGTCGGCGGCTGACGCCACGCGGACATGCCGATGCCCCTCACCGGTTCCGGTGAGGGGCATCGCCTGTACAACGGTCCCGTACGACGGTCCCGTAGGACGTCCGGTAGGCCGTGCGTCAGTAGGCGATGCAGGCCGAACGCCACTCGGTGTAGAAGTCCCACACCTGCGGCGAGCACTCCGGCGGCCCGTACTGCGAGGCCTTCGACCCGACATGCGGAAGGTGCGCGTACGCCCCGACCCCGGGCCGGTTCACATGCAACATCCCGGCCTCGAAACGCTCGACGGCCTCGAACGCCCGCGACTGGGACGCGGTGAAGACCGTGCCCGACATCCCGTACTTCACGGAGTTGGCTATCGACATCGCCTCGTCGAAGCCGTCCGCGTCGACCACGGCCAGCACCGGACCGAACACCTCCTCCTGCGCCAGCTCGCCGTCCCACGGCACATCGCGGATCACGGTCGGCCGTACGTAGTACCCCTCGGGCAGATCCGCCCGCCGCTCCCGCCCGCCTCCGCACAGCACCTTGCCGCCGTCGCGCTGGGCGCCGTCGACCGCGGCGAGCGCGGCCTCCAGCCGGGCGGCGTTGACGACCGGGCCGATCCGCGACGCCGGGTCGTCACCGGGCCCCACCCGCAGATCCGCGACCCGCGGCACCAGCCGGTCCAGGAACTCGTCCCGCACCCGGACGTCGACCACGGCCCTGCTCGTCGCGGAGCACCGCTGCCCGGCCTGTCCGAAAGCGCCGTGCACCACGGCGTCCACGGCTTTGCCGAGATCGGCGTCGTCACACACGATCAGCGCGTTCTTGCCGCCCAGTTCGAGCTGGGTACGCAGGAGCCGGTGCGCCCCGGCGGTGT
Source organism: Streptomyces mabaensis (assembly GCF_053763515.1). NCBI lineage: Bacteria > Bacillati > Actinomycetota > Actinomycetes > Kitasatosporales > Streptomycetaceae > Streptomyces > Streptomyces mabaensis. The sequence goes on along the minus strand of NZ_JBSOPZ010000005.1, from coordinate 219,050 downwards.
GGATGGCCGTACCGACGGGCAGCGAGCCGGTGAAACTGATGCCCGCGACGGCCGGATGGGCGACCAGCGCCTCGCCCGCCGCCACATCGCCCTGCACGAGATTCAGCACCCCGTCGGGGACCGCCGCCTGCTGGAAGATTTCGACCAGCAGCGCCGAGGTGAGCGGCGTCAGCGGGGACGGCTTCAGTACGGCCGTGCAGCCCGCCAGCAGCGCGGGCGCGACCTTCCACAGCGGGATCGCGAGCGGGAAGTTCCACGGGGACACCAGACCGACCACCCCGATGGGCCTGCGGAAGGTGTACGCGAAGGTGCGCTCCTCCTCGGCCGGCGCGGTCACCCCGCCGAGCAGCCGCGCCTGCCCCGCGGTGAAGTCCAGCACGGCCCGTGCCCGGCCCACCTCGCCGCGTGCCTCGCTCAGCAGCTTGCCCTGCTCGCGGGTGATGACGGCGGCGATCTCCTCGGCCCGCGCGCCGAGTATGCGACTGGCTTCCACCAGATACGCCGCCCGCTTGACCGGCCCGAGCCCACGCCAGGCTGGCAGGACGCCGGCCGCTGCGTCGACCGCGTGGTCCACGTCGACGCCGCCGGATTCGGTGAATTCGCCGATCACGTCGGAGACGTCGGCCGGGTTGACGTTCTCCCGGGTCTGTCCCGATTCCGCCGGGACCCACCGTCCGTCGATGAAGTTGCGCCGAAGGTGCTGTGCCACCGGATTACGCTCCGTAACGCGTGCCATGCCCTCCCCTTCGCTGGACCCGCCGGCGACGCCGCCGGATCCGGCCAGGCTCGCGCAGGCGCAGGGCCGTCACAAGGCACGATTCGCGAATGCGGCCGATAACCGGGCCCTATCGGCCGCAGGGACCCCGGGCGGAGCCCTTACCCTGGACGGGTGAGCGGTAACGACGTGGCTGGCGGAGTAGTGGACGGTTTGAAAACGTACGAGGTACGCACCTACGGGTGCCAGATGAACGTCCACGACTCCGAGCGGCTGTCGGGCCTGCTGGAGGACGCCGGCTATGTGCGGGCGCCCGAGGGCACCGCCGAGGGCGACGCCGACGTCGTCGTCTTCAACACCTGCGCGGTGCGGGAGAACGCCGACAACCGGCTGTACGGCAACCTCGGCCGGCTCGCCCCGATGAAGTCGAAGCGGCCCGGGATGCAGATCGCCGTCGGCGGCTGCCTCGCGCAGAAGGACCGCGACACCATCGTGCGGCGGGCCCCCTGGGTCGATGTCGTCTTCGGTACGCACAACATCGGCAAGCTGCCGGTGCTCCTGGAGCGCGCCCGTATCCAGGAGGAGGCGCAGGTCGAGATCGCCGAGTCGCTGGAGGCGTTCCCCTCGACGCTGCCCACGCGCCGCGAGTCCGCCTACGCCGCCTGGGTCTCCATCTCCGTGGGGTGCAACAACACCTGCACCTTCTGTATCGTCCCGGCGCTGCGCGGCAAGGAGAAGGACCGCCGCACCGGCGACATCCTCGCCGAGATCGAGGCGCTGGTCGGCGAGGGGGTCTCCGAGATCACGCTGCTCGGCCAGAACGTCAACGCGTACGGCGCGGACATCGGTGACCGCGAGGCGTTCTCCAAGCTGCTGCGGGCCTGCGGGACGATCGACGGCCTGGAGCGGGTCCGCTTCACCTCGCCCCACCCGCGCGACTTCACGGACGACGTGATCGCGGCGATGGCCGAGACGCCCAACGTCATGCCGCAGCTGCACATGCCGCTGCAGTCCGGCTCGGACACGGTGCTGAAGGCGATGCGCCGCTCGTACCGGCAGGACCGTTACCTCGGGATCATCGAGAACGTACGCGCGGCCATTCCGCACGCCGCGATCTCGACGGACATCATCGTGGGCTTCCCGGGCGAGACCGAGGCGGACTTCGAGGAAACCCTGCACGTGGTGCGCGAGGCACGCTTCGCGCAGGCCTTCACCTTCCAGTACTCCAAGCGGCCCGGTACGCCGGCGGCCGAGATGGAGAACCAGATCCCGAAGGCGGTCGTGCAGGCGCGGTACGAGCGGCTGGTCGCCCTTCAGGAGGAGATCTCCTGGGACGAGAACAAGAAGCAGGTGGGCCGGACCCTGGAGGTCATGGTCGCGGAGGGTGAGGGCCGCAAGGACGGTGCCACGCACCGGCTGTCCGGCCGCGCCCCCGACAACCGGCTGGTCCACTTCACCAAGCCCGGGGAGCCGGTGCGCCCGGGCGACGTGGTGACGGTGGACATCACGTACGCGGCCCCGCACCACCTGCTCGCGGAAGGCCCCACCACGGGCGTACGGCGCACGCGTGCGGGCGACGCGTGGGAGAAGCGGACCGCGGCCCCGCCGGAGCCGGCGGGCGTGATGCTCGGCCTGCCGACCATCGGCGCCCCGGCCCCGCTGCCCCCCGCGAGCACCGGCTGCAACGCGCCGGCCTGACGGGACGGTCACCGGGGCGCGGGCGCTGGTCCGCCACCGGCCCGGCCGCCGTTCGCCGCCGCGCCGCACTAGGCTGCGGATCATGCTCGTAGCCGCAGCCGTCTGTCCCTGCCCGCCGCTCCTCGTGCCCGAGGTCGCCGCCGGGGCTGCTCCCGAACTCGACGCCGCCCGGGCCGCGTGCTCGGACGCCCTCGGGGTGCTGGCCGCATCCCGGCCCGACCGGCTGATCGTCGTCGGGCCCGCCGAGCAGGAGGGCCGGGGCCCGTATTCACAGGGGGCGACCGGCTCGTTCCACGGCTTCGGCGTGGAGGTGCGGGCACGTCTCGGCACGGCGGCGGCAGGGACGCCGGAACGGCCGCTTCCGCCGTCCCTCGCGGTGGCCGCGTGGCTGCTGGAGCACGCCCACTGGTCGGCCTCGCCGGTCGAGGGCCTCGGGGTGGGCGAGCCGCTGACCACCGAGCGCTGTCTGCAGGTCGGCCGGGACCTGGCCGCCCAGGCGCAACGGGTCGCTCTGCTGGTCATGGGCGACGGCAGTGCCTGCCGGACCGTGAAGGCGCCCGGCTATCTCGACGAGCGGGCCGTCGGCTTCGACGCGGAGGCGGCCCGAGCGCTGGCCGACGCGGACGTGGCCGCGCTGGCGTCGATCGACGCGCATCTCGCGTACGAGCTGAAGGCGGCCGGGCGCGCGCCCTGGCAGGTCCTCGCGGGAGCCGCCGAGGGCACGGCCCTGGGCGGCCAACTGCTGTACGAGGAAGCGCCCTACGGCGTCGCCTACTTCGTGGCGGCCTGGTCATAACCGCCACCCGGCCTCGGCCACCACGTGCGCGGACGCGCGGGACGGCCGCGGGGCTTCCCGCGGCCGTCGTCGTTCGCCCGTGGACTTCGCCCGTGGACTCAGAACGCCCCGGGCGGAGGAGGCGGCGGTCCGGCGCCCTCTTCGCCCTCCTTGTGCGCGAGCCGGTCCAGGGCGTGCTTCGCCTTGTCCGTACCGGTCGCGATCCGGCTGCTGTACTTGCCCTTGGTCTTGGAGTCGACCGTTCTGGCGGCCTTGTCCAGTCCGTGCTCGATCTTGCCCCCGTGCTGCTGCGCGAGGTCGCCGACCTTGTGCTTCATGGTGTCCAGCAGGCCCATGGGTCACCTTCTCCTGACGCGGTTACTTGCGGGCGCCCTCGCCGGCCTCGCTGTCAGCGGCTTCGTCCGCCGACTGCTGCTTGGGGATCTCGACCCCATCGGCCCCGTCGGCCTTCCCCGAGTCCGGTGCTTGAGTCCCGGACGACGACGACGCCGCCGCGGCCGCCGTGTCCGCCGAGTCCGTCGTAGGAGTGGCCGTCACTGCCTCCTCGGTTGACGCCTGGGACTTCCGACGAAACCGTGCAAAAACGCCCATATCTTCTCCATACCTTACTCGTGTGAGCGAAATCCCGCGCCGCCCGGAGCGCCTCATTGCGTCGCCCGGAGGCAGCCGGTCCGTAAACCGGCGGCCGGAACCTCGCAACAGGCAACGACCCCGGCCACGTGCCGTCACCTCACTCGTTCGGGGACGTCGGGCGGGTTTGCGAGACTGGGGCGGTGAAAAGCGCAGCTCCCGCACCGCGGGTCATCGCCGTCGTCGGTCCGACCGCGGCCGGAAAGTCGGACCTCGGTGTCGCCCTGGCCCAGCACCTCGGCGGCGAGGTCGTCAACGCCGACTCCATGCAGCTCTACCGGGGGATGGACATCGGCACCGCCAAGCTGACACCCGAGGAGCGCGGCGGCATCCCGCACCACCTCCTCGACATCTGGGACGTCACCGAGGCGGCGAGCGTCGCCGAGTACCAGCGGCTCGCCAGGGCCGAGATCGACCGGCTGCTTGCCGCCGGCCGTACGCCCGTCCTGGTCGGCGGCTCCGGACTGTACGTCCGCGGGGCCATCGACGCCCTCGAATTCCCCGGCACCGACCCGGCCGTACGCGCGCGTCTGGAGGAGGAGCTGACGCTGCGCGGCCCCGGCGCGCTGCACGCCCGGCTGGCCGCCGCCGACCCGGCGGCAGGGCAGGCCATCCTGCCGAGCAACGGCCGCCGTATCGTCCGCGCGCTGGAGGTGATCGAGATCACCGGCCGCCCCTTCACCGCCAACCTGCCGGGCCACGACGCCGTGTACGACACCGTCCAGATCGGCGTCGACGTCAGCCGCCCCGAACTCGATGAACGGATCGCCCTCCGGGTCGACCGCATGTGGGAGGCGGGGCTCGTGGACGAGGTGCGCGCCCTGGAGGCGCGCGGACTGCGCGAGGGGCGCACGGCCTCGCGCGCCCTCGGTTACCAGCAGGTACTGGCGGCGCTCGCGGGGGAGTGCACGGAAGAAGAGGCGCGCGCCGAGACCGTACGCGCCACCAAACGCTTCGCGCGCCGCCAGGACTCGTGGTTCCGGCGCGACCCACGGGTGCACTGGCTCAGCGGAGCGGCCGCAGACCGGGGGGAACTCCCGGAGCTCGCGCAGACGTTGGTCGAACGAGCGGTCACAGCCTGATCACGTGATGGCATCGGGACGCTCCGGTCGTCAATCAGGCGCCCGCGAGCGTGCCATCATCGAGCTTCGATCGACCAGTGAAGTCCGAGTTGGGAGGGCGCGTGGCGATGGAGGCCGGCCCTCGCGACACAGATCAGGGAACCCCTGAAGAGGCGGCTCGACTGAGCCCGGACGGACCGGAGCACGACGAGCCGGCGCCCGAGTTCGAGGTCGAGCTGCGCCCCCAGCGGCGCCTGCGGATCTGGCAGCTCGCGCCGATCGTGATGCTGGCCGCGGTGGGGTCGCTGATGTTCGCCTTCCCCCTCGCCTTCGAGTTCGGCGACGGCGGAGCCGTGGTGGCCATGCTGGGGCTGCTGATCAGCTGCTGCGCGGCCGGCTGGGGCATGATGGCCGCCCGAAAGGTCGGCCACACCTGGCCCGGACTGCCCGCCCGGGGCTCCGGCGAGCGCCGCGACTGGCGGGTGATCGCGCTGTACGCCGCGGTGGTCCTCGCCGTGGCCGTGCTCTCCGTCTGGCGCGTGGCCCGGCTGCGCTGAGCGCTGCTGACCACTGCTGAACCGCTGCACCTGGCCGCCCGCAGCCGCTGGCCTCTGCCGACGCTTTGTACGATGGGCGCGTGACCACCTCGCAGATCGCCTTCCTCAAGGGCCACGGCACCGAGAACGACTTCGTGATCGTCCCCGACCCGGACAACACCGTCGACCTGCCCGCCGCGCTGGTCGCCCGGGTCTGTGACCGCCGGGCCGGCATCGGCGGCGACGGGCTGCTGCACGTCGTGCGATCCGCCGCCCACCCCGAGGCGAAGGCGATGGCCGACGAGGCCGAGTGGTTCATGGACTACCGCAACGGCGACGGCTCCATCGCCGAGATGTGCGGCAACGGCGTCCGGGTGTTCGCGCGCTACCTCCAGTACGCGGGCCTGGCCGGCGCGGGAGACGTCGCCATCGCCACCCGGTCCGGCGTCAAGCAGGTGCACATCGCCAAGGAGGGCGATGTCACCGTCGCGATGGGCCGGGCATCGCTCCCCGGCGCCGGCGTCACCGTGACCGTCGGCGGCCGCAGCTGGCCCGCCCTCAACGTCAACATGGGCAACCCGCACGCCGTCGCCTTCGTCGAGGACCTGGAGCACGCCGGCGACCTGCTCTCCGTACCGCCCTTCAGCCCCGCCGCCGTCTACCCGGACGGTGTGAACATCGAGTTCGTCGTGGACCGCGGCCCCCGCCACGTCGCCATGCGGGTGCACGAACGCGGATCGGGCGAGACCCGCTCCTGCGGTACTGGCGCCTGCGCCGTCGCCGTCGCCGCGGCCCGCCGGGACGGCGCCGACCCCGCGCAGACCGGTGCCCCCGTCACGTACACCGTGGACGTGCCCGGCGGCACCCTGGTCATCACCGAGCTGCCGGACGGCACGGTCGAGATGACTGGCCCCGCCGTGATCGTCGCCGAGGGCACGATCGATGCGGCCTGGTGCGCAGCGACCGACACCGCCTAGGCCCTCTCTTTTGGATCAGGCCGGACCAGGGAGCGGGGTCTGGTGCCGTGCATCGCAAGGCGGAGGAAGGAGTCCACGCGGAGCGTCGACGACTGACGACAACGCAGCGAGGCGCGGTGCCAGAGCACGCGAGCCCGGCAAGATCCGAAAGAGAGGGCCTAGGCCTTCGCTCGAATGGGTGATCCGGTTCACGCTGAGCGAGAGCCGGACTGCGCCACGTGGTGGGGTCGGTAGCATCAAGCACCGGTCCGGAGGGCACATCACCGCCCGCCCACCGCCGGTCGATGCTGCCGGAGGTGCCATGAGTGCAGAGGCCACGAACCCCGACGCGCACAGTCGCAGACGCGCCCGTCCCCGGATCGACCTCCGCAGGCTGGGCCGCGCCGCGCTCCTGGGGACCGCCGGGCGGGACCGGCTCCCGGACGCGATCGGCCATGTCGCGGACGCCCACCGCGCCCACCATCCCGACGCGGATCTCGCCGTACTGCACCGGGCGTACGTACTGGCCGAGTCCTCGCACCGCGGGCAGATGCGCAAGAGCGGCGAGCCGTACATCACCCATCCGCTCGCCGTGACGCTGATCCTCGCCGAACTCGGCGCGGAGACCACGACCTTGACCGCGTCCTTGCTGCACGACACGGTCGAGGACACCGAGGTGACGCTCGACCAGGTGCGCGCCGAGTTCGGTGCAGAGGTCTGCTACCTGGTCGACGGCGTGACGAAGCTGGAGAAGGTCGACTACGGAGCGGCCGCCGAGCCGGAGACCTTCCGCAAGATGCTCGTCGCCACCGGCAACGACGTCCGGGTCATGTCGATCAAGCTCGCGGACCGGCTGCACAACATGCGCACGCTCGGGGTGATGCGCCCCGAGAAACAGGCGAGGATCGCCAGGGTCACCCGGGACGTGCTGATCCCGCTGGCCGAACGGCTCGGTGTACAGGCCCTGAAGACCGAGCTGGAGGATCTCGTCTTCGCGATCCTGCATCCCGAGGAGTACGAGCACACCCGCGCCCTCATCGCCACCCACGCCGGAGACGAGGACCCGCTCCCCGCCATCGCGGAGGAGCTGAGGGCGGTGCTCAAGGAAGCCGGCATTCCGGCCGAAGTGCACATCCGCGCCCGGCACTTCGTCTCGCTGCACCGGGTGCGGCTGCGGCGCGGCGAGCTGCGCGGTTCCGACTTCGGGCGGCTGCTCGTCCTGGTCGGGGAGGACGCCGACTGTTACGGGGTCCTCGGTGAACTGCACACCTGCTTCACCCCGGTGATCTCGGAGTTCAAGGACTTCATCGCCGTCCCCAAGTTCAACCTGTACCAGTCGCTGCACACGGCGGTCGCCGGGCCGGACGGCGCGGTGGCCGAAGTCCTCATCCGTACCCATCAGATGCACAAGGTCGCCGAGGCCGGTGTGATCGCGCTCGGCAATCCGTACGCGGCCGCGGACGGCTGCGCCGACGGGCAGGCGGGCGGCGAGCCGGGCGTCGCGGGGGAGGGGGTCGAGGGTGAGCGTGCCGAGGGCGAGCGCGTGGAAGGCGAGCGCGTGGAAGGAGAGCGCGCGGACCCCACCCGGCCGGGCTGGCTCTCCCGGCTGCTCGCCTGGCAGCAGTCCGCTCCCGACGCCGACACGTTCTGGAGTTCCCTGCGCCAGGACCTGGCCGAGGACCGGGAGATCACCGTCTTCCGCGCCGACGGCGGAACGCTCGGCCTGCCCGCGGGTGCGAGCTGCGTGGACGCGGCATACGCCCAGCACGGCGAAGCGGCCCACGCGTGCATCGGTGCGCGCGTCAACGGACGGCTGGCCTCCCTGGGCACCGGTCTGAGCGACGGCGACACCGTCCAGCTGCTGCTCACGCACGACGCGGCCTCCGGCCCCTCACCGGAGTGGCTCGACCACGCCCGCACACCCGCCGCCCGGATCGCCATCACCGGCTGGCTCGCGACCCACCCCGAGGGGGTGAAGGTGCCGGCCGCCGCGCCCCGCCCGGCCGCCGCAGCGGTGAGCGCCGTCCGCCGGTCCGCGCCGAACGCCGTCGCGGACCTGCCGGACGCGGCCGTACGCCTCGCCGGCTGCTGTACGCCGGTACCGCCCGACCCGGTCACCGGCTTCGCGGTACGCGGCGGAGCGGTCACCGTGCACCGGGTCGAATGCGCCGCCGTGGCCCGGATGGAAGCGGCCGGGCGGGCGCCGGTCGGGGTCCGCTGGCGGGCGACCGCGGACTGCCGCGTGACCCTGGTCGCCGAATCGTTCGGCCGCGCCCACCTGCTCGCCGACCTGACCGAGGCCATCGCCAAGGAGGGCGCGGCCATCGTCTCCGCGACCGTCGAACCGCCCAGCGAGCAGCGCGTCCGGCACACCTACACCCTGCAACTCCCCGACGCCGCGGGGCTGCCCGCGCTGATGCGCGCGATGCGCGACGTCCCGGGCGTGTACGACGTGACCCGCGCCCAGCATCCGGCCACCTCGCAGGGCGTCTGACCTCGTTCGGGTGGGCGGAACGCGCGTCGTCGCCGCGTACGGCGCGGGCGCTGGTAGCGGTGGTGCATGCAGCTCACTTCCCGTCGTGCACGCGCCGCCCTGCTGGCGGCCGCCTCGGCCGCCCTCCTCGGTGCGGCCCTTCCTCCGCCCGCGCCGCTCGGTATCGGCGACCCCCTCTTCCCGCACCTGGGCAACCCCGGCTACGACGTCGTCTCGTACGACATCGCCTTCACCTACCGCGGCAGCAACAGCAAGCCGCTGGACTCGGTCACGAAGATCAACGCGGTGTCCACCGACCGGCTCGAACGGATCAATCTCGACTTCGCGCAGGGCACGGTCCGCGAGGTCATGGTCAACGGCCGCGCCGCACAGTTCGCCGGAGCGGGTGAGGACGTGGTCGTCACGCCCGACCGCGCGCTGGCCGACCGCGCCCGGTTCTCGGTCACGGTCCGGCACACCAGCGATCCGAAGGCTGAGGACGGTGGCTGGGTGCGGACCGAGGACGGGCTGGTGATGGCGAACCAGGCCGACGCCGGGCACCGGGTCTTCCCGGGCAACGACCACCCCTCCGACAAGGCCTATTTCACCTTCCGGATCACCGTGCCGGAGGGGCTGACGGCGGTGGCCAACGGTCTGCCCGTGGCGCGGCACCGCGGCGCGGCGGCCACCACCTGGACGTACCGGACCGCCCTCCCCATGGCGACCGAGCTGGCGCAGGTGTCCATCGGCCGCTCGGCCGTGGTGCGGCGGACCGGACCGCACGGCCTGCCGATCCGCGATGTGGTGCCGGCCGAGGACAAGGCCGTCCTGGAGCCCTGGCTGAAGAAGACGCCGGCCCAGCTGGCGTGGATGGAGGCGAAAGTCGGCCGCTACCCCTTCGAGACGTACGGCCTGCTGATCGCCAGGGCGGACACCGGTTTCGCGCTGGAGACGCAGACGCTGTCCCTGTTCGAACGGCAGCTGTTCACCCGGTCCGAGTACCCGGAGTGGTACGTCGACTCGGTCATGGTCCACGAGCTGGCCCACCACTGGTTCGGCAACAGCGTCACACCCCGGGTCTGGTCCGACCTGTGGCTGAGCGAAGGACACGCCACCTGGTACGAGGCCCTCTACGCGGAGGAGCGCACGCGCACAAAGGACAAGAAGGACGCGAAGGAGCGGACGCTGCAGGCGCGCATGCGGAAGGCCTACGAGAGCTCGGACGGATGGCGCGCTGCGGGCGGCCCGCCCGCCGCGCCCAAGGCGCCCGCACCGGGACAGAAGATCAGCCTCTTCAGGCCGGTGGTGTACGACGGCAGCGCGCTGGTCCTCTACGCGCTGCGCCAGGAGATCGGGAAGCCGGCCTTCGAGCAGCTGCAGCGGCGCTGGGTGCGCGAGCACCGGTACGGGACCGCCGGCACCGCCGACTTCGTACGGCTGTCCTCGGAGATCGCGGGGCGGGACCTCACCAGGTTCTTCCGGGGCTGGCTGTACGGGCAGAAGACGCCGGCCATGCCCGGGCACCCCGGCTGGAAGAGCACTCCGGCGGCCGGGCGGGAATAACCGTATGACGGCCGTCGCTGCAGCGTGTCACTATCGAACGGTCGGCGACGCTGCCGGGCCGCAGGGCGAACGAGTCCGCAGGGACCTGCGGGAATCTTCCGGGTCCGTCACGCGTTGTGACTGTCGAACGAGATGCCCCACCCAGAATCGACGTTAGGAACCAATGACCTCCTCTTCTTCCCCTTCCCAGGAAGCGCAGGATGCGCAGAGCTTCACCGAGAGCCTTCGGGCCGATGCCCTGATGGAAGAGGACGTCGCCTGGAGCCGCGAGATCGACGGAGACCGGGACGGTGATCAGTTCGACCGCTCGGAGCGGGCCGCGCTGCGCCGTGTGGCCGGACTCTCCACCGAGCTCGAGGACGTCACCGAAGTCGAGTACCGGCAGCTGCGCCTGGAGCGCGTCGTGCTGGTGGGTGTGTGGACCTCGGGGACCGTGCAGGACGCGGAGAACTCTCTGGCGGAGCTGGCGGCGCTGGCCGAGACGGCGGGCGCGCTGGTGCTCGACGGTGTCATCCAGCGGCGCGACAAGCCGGACCCGGCCACGTACATCGGATCCGGCAAGGCGCAGGAACTGCGCGACATCGTCCTCGAATCCGGGGCGGACACCGTGGTGTGTGACGGTGAGCTGAGTCCCGGGCAGCTGATTCATCTCGAAGACGTCGTCAAGGTCAAGGTGGTCGACCGGACCGCCCTGATCCTCGACATCTTCGCCCAGCACGCCAAGTCCCGCGAGGGCAAGGCGCAGGTCGCCCTCGCGCAGATGCAGTACATGCTGCCGAGGCTCCGGGGCTGGGGTCAGTCGCTCTCCCGTCAGATGGGTGGCGGCGGCTCCGGTTCCTCGGGCGGCGGTATGGCCACCCGTGGTCCCGGTGAGACCAAGATCGAGACGGACCGGCGCCGGATCCGCGAGAAGATGGCGAAGATGCGCCGGGAGATCGCGGAGATGAAGACCGGCCGCGAGATCAAGCGGCAGGAGCGCAAGCGCAACAAGGTGCCCTCGGTCGCGATCGCCGGGTACACCAACGCGGGCAAGTCCTCCCTGCTCAACCGGCTCACGGGCGCGGGCGTGCTGGTGGACAACGTCCTGTTCGCGACCCTCGACCCGACCGTGCGCCGGGCCGAGACGCCGAGCGGCCGGGGCTACACCCTGGCCGACACGGTCGGGTTCGTCCGGCATCTGCCGCACCACCTGGTCGAGGCGTTCCGCTCCACGATGGAGGAGGTCGGCGAGTCCGACCTGATCCTGCACGTGGTGGACGGCTCGCATCCGGTTCCGGAGGAGCAGCTGGCCGCCGTGCGCGAGGTGATCCGCGACGTGGGTGCGACCGATGTGCCCGAGATCGTGGTGATCAACAAGGCGGACGCCGCCGATCCGCTCGTACTGCAGCGGCTGCTGCGCATCGAGCGGCACGCGATCGCCGTGTCGGCCCGGACCGGTCAGGGCATCGACGAGCTGCTGGCGCTGATCGACTCCGAACTGCCGCGCCCGCAGGTCCAGATCGAGGCTCTCGTGCCGTACACGCAGGGCGGACTCGTCGCGCGGGCCCATGCCGACGGCGAGGTGATCTCCGAGGAGCACACCCCGGAGGGCACGCTGCTCAAGGCGCGGGTGCACGAGGAGCTGGCCGCGGACCTGGCACCGTACCTGCCGGCGGCGCACTGACCGCTCGCGGGACAACCGAACAGCACAGGCCGAAGGCCGGTCCTCTCACCTGAGAGGACCGGCCTTCGGCCTTGCCGGCGGACAGCGGGGCTGTGCTGCGGGCCGGATCCTTACTGGCCGGCGAACTTGTCGCTCATCGTGGTGTAGATCTCCTGGGCGCCCTCACCCAGCCGCGGGCCCGCGAGCCAGCCGGCCGTCACCGGGCCGATGGAGGTGTTGGAGACCAGCGCGAGCTTGCCGTTCGGCTGCTCGGCGAACCAGCCGCCACCGGAGGAACCACCGGTCATCGTGCAGCCGATGCGCCACATGGTCGGCGTGGCCGGGCTGAGGGAGAGCCGGCCCGGACGGTCGACGCACTTGTGCATGATCGCGCCGTCGAACGGCGGGGCGGCCGGGTAGCCCCAGGCACCCATCGCGGAGATGCCCTGCGCCTCGGGAGCGGCGAAGTCGACGTCCAGCGCGACGCCGACCGTCTCCTCCAGCGACTTGGTGCCCTTCTCGGGCTTCACGTGCATCACGGCGTAGTCGTACGGTGCGCCCTGGCCGCCGGTCGGGCCGCCCTGGGAGATCCACTCACCGGAGGTCGAGACCCAGTCGGCCCAGTAGACGCCGTACGGCGCCACTTCCCGCGGCTGGGCGTTCTCCAGCTCGGCCGGGGACTTGCCCAGGTCGTTGTAGGCGGGGACGAAGGCGATGTTGCGGTACCAGCCGCCCGCCTGCCCGGCGTGCACGCAGTGGCCGGCGGTCCACACCAGGTTCGACTTCCCCGGGTTCTTCGGGTCCTTGACGACGGTGGCGGAGCACACCATCGAGCCCTCGGGGGCGTCGAAGAAGACCTTTCCGACCGGTGCGGCGTTCTTGTGGTACGGCTTCTCCTCGGCCTTGGCCGGGACCGGAGCGGGCTCCGGGTCGGTGACACCCTGGTCGCCGGGGATGTCACCGGCGGCGAGCGTCTTCGTCGGCGACTTGGCCGCCGTCATCCGCTCGGGCTTCCACAGGTTCTCGATGACCGGGTTGACGAAGTCCTTGGCCTCACGCAGCCAGTCGTCCTTGTCCCAGTTCTTCCAGGCGCCGTTCTTCCACTTCTCCGGATCGATGCCGTGCTGCTTCAGCTGGTCGGCGAGGTCGGCGACATCGGCGCCGCCGCCCTGGTTGCCGGCCGGCTGCGAAGCGGCGTCGCCGGGCTTGTTGTCCACCTTGTCCTCGGTGGGACCACAGGCGGTCGCAGTGAGCGCCAGTGCCGCGGCGAGGCCGGTGGCGGCCAGCAGCGGACGTATGGATCGCATGAAACCAAAACCCCCGATATGTTCTTGTCTGTTCATCTATGTTGCGTATGCGTCAGGTTGACGAGCCGTCAGCGGCTACCGGCCGGCGAACTTCTCGCTGACCGCGTCGTAGATCCCCTTGGCCTCCTGGCCCAGCCGCGGGCCCGCGAGCCAGCCGGCCGTCACCGGGCCGATGGAGGTGTTGGACACCAGGGCCGGCTTGCCGTCCCGGCCGGCCGCCACCCAGCCTCCGCCGGAGGAACCGCCGGTCATGGTGCAGCCGATGCGGTACATCGTCGGGTCCGTGGTGTTCAGCGACAGTCGGCCCGGCCGGTCGGCGCACTGGAACTGCTGCTGCCCGTCGAAGGGCGGCGCGGCCGGGTACCCGGTGGCGGTGATGGTGCTGACCTGCTGCGCGGCCGGGGCGTCGAACTCCACCGGTACGGCGGAACCGACCGTCTCCTCCAGCGACTTGCCGCCACTTCCCTTCTCCGGAGTGACGTGGATCACGGCGAAGTCGTACGGCGCGCCCTGGCCCCCGGTCGGGCCGCCCTGGGAGATCCACTGCTCCGAGGTCTGTGCCCAGTCGCCCCACCACACGCCGTACGGGGCCACCTGCTCGGGCTTCGCGCCCTGCAGTTCCGCCGCGGACCTGCCGGCGTCGTTGTAAGAGGGCACGAAGGCGATGTTGCGGTACCAGCCGCCGTTCTTGCCGGCGTGCACGCAGTGGCCGGCGGTCCACACCATGTTGGACCTGCCCGGGTTCTTCGGGTCCTTGACGACGGTGGCGGAGCAGACCATGGACCCCTCGGGACCGTCGAAGAAGACCTTCCCGGCCTCGGGAACACTGCCGTGGTACGGCGGACTGACGGCCTCGGCCTTCACCGGTGCCGGCGTCGGGTCGGTCTTGCCCTGGTCGCCGGAGAGGTCCTCCTCCTCGACCGGCTTGTCGGGCTGCTCGGCGTCACGCATCCGCTCCGGGTCCCAGAGGTCCTCGATGATCGGATTGATGTAGTCCTCGGCCTCGCGCAGCCAGTCGTCCCTGTCCCAGTTCTTCCAGGCGCCGTTCTTCCACTTGTCCAGGTCGATACCGCGCTCCTTGAGCCGGTCCTTCAGATCGTCCGGAATCGTGATCTTGCCGTCGGCGGACTGGCCCGCGGACGCGGCCGGCGGGTCGGCGGCGTTGTCCTCACTCGGACCGCAGGCGGTGGCGGTCAGGGCGAGCACCGCGCACAGGCCGACGGCCGCCTGCACCGGGCGTGTGCGACGCGCGCTCCTTCCGCGTAGGGCAGCGAAAGCCGGGCGTATGGGTCGCATGTCGTGATCCCCCTGGGACTTCGAAAGCTGAAGCGAACTCGTTGCTCACGCCGGCGTCCGAGCGGTGGGCCCCGGAGTGCAACCCCCCACTATGCCGGTGCCGATGGGGACGGCGACGGGCAGGGCCGCGGTTCCGCTCCCGCAAGGATCTTCCGGATCACCCGTGATCCGCCGCGGTCGGCGTCGTTGGTACGTACGGGGGACGCGCGGGCAGCGTTCATGTTCGAACAGCCATCACTGCGGGAGGACCAACAGCCGTGGCCGTGACCGAGACTGCCGCTCCGGCGGCGCCGACCACCGCGCACGAGGGCATCCTGCGGCGGCAGTCCCTGCGCGAATCGGCAGCCCGGACCTATGCGCGGTCACTGCCCATCGTGCCGGTACGCGCGCGCGGCCTGACGATCGAAGGGGCGGACGGGCGCCGCTATCTGGACTGCCTCTCCGGCGCCGGAACCCTTGCTCTCGGGCACAACCATCCCGTGGTCCTGGAGGCGATCAGGAAGGTCATCGACTCCGGTGCTCCGCTGCACGTCCTGGATCTCGCCACCCCGGTCAAGGACGACTTCACCACCGAGCTGTTCTCCACCCTCCCCCGTCAACTCGCCGACCACGCACGGGTGCAGTTTTGCGGACCGGCCGGCACCGATGCCGTCGAGGCGGCCCTCAAGCTGGTCCGCACCGCCACCGGGCGCCAGGGGATCCTCGCCTTCACCGGTGCGTACCACGGCATGACGGCGGGAGCCCTCGCCGCCTCCGGCGGCGCCCAGGACGTGCGGGTCACCCGCCTGCCCTATCCGCAGGACTACCGCTGCCCGTTCGGCGTGGGCGGTGAGCGCGGTGCCGAACTCTCCGCCCGCTGGACCGAGAACCTCCTCGACGACCCCAAGGGCGGCGTCCCCGCCCCGGCCGGCATGATCCTCGAACCGGTCCAGGGCGAGGGCGGCGTGATCCCCGCACCCGACGGCTGGCTGCGCCGGATGCGCGAGATCACCGCCGACCGCTCCATTCCGCTCATCGCCGACGAGGTGCAGACGGGCGTCGGCAGGACCGGCACCTTCTGGGCGGTCGAGCACAGCGGGATCGTCCCCGATGTGATGGTCCTGTCCAAGGCCATCGGCGGCAGCCTCCCGCTGGCCGTCGTGGTCTACCGGTCCGATCTGGACGCCTGGGAACCCGGAGCCCACGCGGGCACCTTCCGGGGAAACCAGCTCGCCATGGCGGCGGGAGCGGCGACCCTCAGGTACGTACGGGAGAACCGCCTCGCGGACCGCGCGGCCACCCTCGGGGCCCGGATGCTCGGCCGGCTCCAGGGGCTGGCCGCGGAGTACCAGTGCATCGGGGACGTCCGCGGCCGCGGCCTCATGATCGGCGTGGAACTCGTCGACCCGGAGGCGCAGGAGCTCACGGGCACGGGCTCGGCACCGGCCTCGCCGGCTCTCGCCGCCGCGGTCCAGCAGGAGTGCCTGCGGCGCGGGCTCATCGTCGAACTCGGCGGCCGGCACTCCAGCGTGGTGCGTCTGCTGCCTCCCCTCACCCTCACCGACGAGCAGGCCACGGCGGTCCTCGACCGGCTCGCCGACGCTCTCGCCGCCGCCGCAGGTACTCCGTACCGCCTCGAACAGCCCGGGCTCTCGCACTGAACCCGGGCACCCTCACAAGGAAGACCGCCGTGAACTCCAGCCCCGCACCCGAGCAGACTCCGGCCGACGGCCACCCCACCGCCTCCCCGCACGGTCCGGGCGGCCCGCGAACCGAGACGGCCGGTCCGGCGACGGTGCCCCGGCAGAAGTCGGGCCGGGACGGCGAGCCGATCGCAGCCGGCTCGGGCGAGGCCCGCCCGACGGACCCGCCCACCGGCCCGGACCCCCTCGACGACCCCGAACCGCTGTCCGCGGCCGAGGCGGCCGCCCTGGAGAACCTGCTGCGCTGCTGGACGCGGGAGAACGACCTTCCCCGGCCGAGCGGCCCCACCCTGCGGATCCCGCTCGACGCCAGCGGCACCGCGCTCCTCGTGCCCGTCCGGTACTGGTCGGACACCGGCTGGCACCGGTTCGGCCCGCCCACCCTGGCGGGCGGCCCGCAGGGCGCCCCGGCTGCCGACGCCGTCACCGTCGCCGCGCTGCTCGTACGCGAAGCCGGCGGGCACGGCGGCGCCGACCTCGTCGGCCGCGTCTCCGACTCGGTACGCCGCACCGCGGAGTTCATCGCCGACCGGCGTGCCCGTCCCGAAGCTCCCGGCACGTCGGATCTCTTCCTCACCGCGGAGCAGTCCCTCCTGCTCGGCCACCCCCTGCATCCGACCCCCAAGAGCCGCGAAGGCCTGTCCGAGGCCGAGACGCGTCTGTACTCCCCCGAGTTGTACGGCTCCTTCCCGCTGCACTGGATGGCCGTCGACCGCTCCGTACTCGCCACCGACTCGGCCTGGACCGAGCGCGGCCGGACCGTCCCCGCGGAGCAGCTCCTCGCCCGGCCGGCCGGGGACCTCACGCTCCCCGAGGACACCGTGCTGCTGCCGCTGCACCCGTGGCAGGCGCGGGAGCTGAAGCACCGGCCTGCCGTCGCCGCGCTGTTCGACGCCGGCCTCCTCCACGACCTCGGCCCGCACGGCGCCCCCTGGTACCCCACCTCCTCCGTACGCACCGTGCACCGGCCGGATGCCGCCGCGATGCTCAAGCTCTCCCTCGGCGTACGCATCACCAACTCCCGCAGAGAGAACCTCCGCAAGGAACTCCACCGCGGTGTCGAGGTCCACCGGCTGCTCCGCGGCGGCCTCGCCGAGGAGTGGCGGGCGGCGCACCCCGGCTTCGACATCGTCCGCGATCCCGCCTGGCTCGCCGTGGACACCCCGGACGGCGAGCCGATCCCCGGGCTCGACGTCCTGGTGCGCCACAACCCGTTCCGTCCGGAGGACGACGCGGTCTGCGTCGCCGGCCTCGGCGCCCCGCGCCCCTGGCCCGGCCGCCCCGGCATGCACTCACGGCTCGCCGACCTCATGGGCCGGCTCGCCGCGCGTACCGGCCGCCCCACCGCCGCCGTGGCCGCCGAGTGGTTCATGCGCTACCTCGACCACGTCGTACGGCCGGTGCTCTGGCTGGACGGCACCGCGGGCATCGCCCTCGAGGCGCACCAGCAGAACACCCTCGTACTCCTCGACCCCGACGGCTGGCCCGTCGGCGGCCGCTACCGGGACAACCAGGGCTACTACTTCCGCGAGTCCCACCGGAGCGGCCTCGACCGCCGGCTGCCCGGCATCGGCTCGGCGAGCGACACCTTCGTCTCCGACGCCGTCACCGACGAACGCTTCGCCTACTACCTCGGCATCAACAACGTCCTCGGCCTGATCGGAGCGTTCGGCGCGCAGCGCCTGGCCGACGAACGCGTCCTGATCGCGGCCTTCCGCCGGTTCCTCGGCAAGACCGCCGCGCTGGGCTCACCGCTGCCCGCACAGCTCCTGGAGAGTCCACACCTGCGCTGCAAGGCCAACCTGATGACCCGGCTGCACGGCCTCGACGAACTCGTCGGCCCGGTCGACACCCAGTCCGTCTACGTCACCATCACCAACCCCCTTCACGTCTGACGGCGCACGACCCGTCCCCTCTGCAGACAGGAGAGCCTCTCCGTGCCTCCCTCCGACGCGAGCACAGCCGCCGGCACCGGCCCCGACACCGGCACCGGCACCGGCACCGGCACCGGCACCGGCCCCGACAGGGACTCCGGCGCCGAGGACACCCTGGACTTCCGGCTGCCCGAGGGCACCGTCCTCACCGATGACCTCCTGCCCGGCCTGCCCCCTTTCGACGAGCCCGGGCCCAGCCTGCCGAAGCGCGCCGCCCCCGGCTCCGGCTCCCTCGGCGGCCGGGCCGGCCTGCCCCACCTCGCCGAGGCCGACCTGCTCGACTCGCCGGCCGACTGGGGTCCCACAGCCACCCCGGCCGGTGTCTTCCAGCTCGTCCCGGTGCGCGTCGACCGCGATCTGCCGATCATCTGCCGCTGGATGAACGACCCCGCGGTCGCCGCCTTCTGGGAACTGTCGGGCCCGGACTCCGTCACCGCCGCGCACCTGCGCGCCCAACTCGACGGTGACGGCCGCAGCATTCCCTGCCTCGGCGTGCTCGGCGGCACTCCCATGAGCTACTGGGAGATCTACCGAGCGGATCTCGACCCCCTCGCCCGCCACTACCCCGCCCGTCCTCACGACACCGGACTCCACCTCCTCATCGGCAATGTCGCCGACCGCGGGCGCGGTCTCGGGACGACCCTGCTGCGCGCCGTCGCCGACCTCGTCCTGGCCAACCGCCCCCGCTGCGCGCGCGTCGTCGCCGAACCGGACCTCCGCAACACCCCCTCCATCTCCGCCTTCCTGGGCTCCGGCTTCCGCTTCTCCGCCGAAGTGGACCTTCCCGACAAGCGGGCCGCACTCATGGTCCGCGACCGCGCCCTGCGCAATCTGCTCTGACCTGTCGCTGTACGCACAGCTGCTTGCTGCCTGAGATACACCGCTCGCGCCCGATCGGTTTCACCCGAGGAGTCCCCGTGCCGAATCCACTTGCCACCCCCGACTCCGAAGACCCCATCGCGCCCCAGTCACCGCCCGAGTTCAACCGGGCCGCCTGGGACCGGGCGTCACGGCGGCTGCTCGCCAAGATGCTGGGGGAGTTCGCGTACGAGGAGATCATCGAGCCGGTCCGGTCATCCGGAGGTGACCGGTGGAACCTCACCCTCGACGACGGCGGGACCCTGGGCTTCCAGGCCCGCCGGGGTGCCTACGGCAGCTGGCTCGCCGACGCGCGGAGCATCACCCTGCAGCAGGACTCCGGCAGCGACGTCCAACAGTTCGGCGACCCGCTCCGGTTCCTCGTCCTCGCCCGCCGGCTGCTCGGCCTGGACGGAGCCACCCTCGGCCACCTGATCCGCGAACTGACCGTCACCCTCAGCGCCGATACCCGGCTCGACCACACCGCCCTGACCGCCGAGCGGCTGGCCGACCTCGACTACGCGGAACTCGAAGGCCACCAGACCGGCCACCCCTGGCTGATCTTCAACAAGGGCCGCCTCGGCTTCTCCGGCGCCGACACGGCCCGCTGGGCGCCCGAGGCCCGCAGTCCCCAGCGCCTCCCCTGGCTCGCGGCCCACACCTCGATCGCCGCCTACCGTGGCACCGGAGCCCTCGCCGAAGCGGAACAGCTCTACTCCCGGGAGCTCGACCCTGCTGTCCGCGCCGCCTTCGACCAGACCCTGCGGGCGCGCGGCCTGGAACCTCGCGAGTACCTCTACCTGCCCGTGCATCCCTGGCAGTGGGACGAGATCGTGCTGCCGCTGTTCGCCGAGGCCCTGGCCTCCGACGCCGTCGTCCCGCTGCCGGCCGACGGCGATCTCCGGCTGCCCCAGCAGTCGATCCGGACCTTCCTCAACACCAGCCGGCCCGACCGGCACACCGTCAAGCTGCCGCTCTCGGTACTGAACACCCTCGTATGGCGTGGGCTGCCCACCGAGCGCACCGTCGCCGCGCCCGCGGTCACCGCCTGGGTGCACGCGCTGCGCGACGCCGATCCGTACCTCCGCGACGGGTGCGGTGTGATCCTGCTCGGCGAGATCGCCTCGGTCACCGTCACCCACCCCGTCTACGACGCGCTGCCCGAGGTCCCGTACCAGTACAGGGAACTCCTCGGCGCCATCTGGCGCGAACCCCTCCCCGCACGCCTGGCGGCCGGCGAGCGCGCCCGCACGCTGGCCTCGCTGCTGCACAGCGATCCCCGGGGCCGGGCTCTCACCGCCGAGCTCGTGGGCCGCTCGGGACTCGCCCCCGAGGTCTGGCTGCGCCACCTCTTCGGCGCGCTGCTGCCCCCGCTGCTCCACTTCCTGTACCGCTACGGCACGGTCTTCTCCCCGCACGGCGAGAACGCCATCGTCGTCTTCGACGAGCAGGACGTGCCGGTACGCCTGGCCGTCAAGGACTTCGTGGACGACGTGAACGTCAGCGCGGAGCCGCTGCCGGAACACGACTCCATGCCGGAGGACGTGCGGGAGGTCCTGCTCACCGAGCCGCCGTCCTTCCTCACCCAGTTCATCCACTCGGGACTCTTCGTCGGCGTCTTCCGCTACCTGGCGCCCCTCTGCGAGGCACAGATGGGTGTCCCGGAATCCGCTTTCTGGTCCCTGGTCCGGGCGGAGATCCTCCGCTACCAGGCACGTTTCCCGGAGCTCAAGGAGCGGTTCGAGATCTTCGACCTGCTCACTCCCCGCATCGACCGGCTCTGCCTGAACCGGAACCGCCTCCACCTCGACGGCTACCGTGACCGCCCGACCAGGCCGCACGCCGCCGTGCACGGAACCGTCCCCAACCCCCTCCACCAGGCGTGACAGCTCTGTTGTCAGTGCCGCCCCGTAGGGTGGACCCGCTATGACGAAGCCCTCCCTCCCCGACCTGCTGCACGCCGCCGTCACCGCCGTCGGTGGTACGGAGCGCCCCGGCCAGGTCTCCATGGCCGAATCCGTCGCCGAAGCCATCGACGACAACTCCCATCTGCTGGTCCAGGCCGGCACCGGCACCGGCAAGTCCCTGGGCTATCTCGTGCCCGCCCTCGCGCACGGAGAGCGGGTCGTCGTCGCGACGGCCACGCTCGCGCTCCAGCGCCAGCTGGTCGAGCGTGATCTTCCGCGGACGGTGGAGGCGCTGCATCCGCTGCTGCGCCGCCGCCCCGAGTTCGCCATGCTCAAGGGCCGTTCCAACTATCTGTGCCTGCACCGCCTCCACGAGGGCGTGCCACAGGAGGAAGAGGACGGGCTGTTCGACCAGTTCGAGGCGGCCGCGCCCACCAGCAGGCTGGGCCAGGACCTGCTGCGCATGCGCGACTGGGCGGACGAGACCGAAACGGGCGACCGCGACGACCTGACGCCCGGCGTCTCGGACCGCGCCTGGTCCCAGGTCTCGGTCTCCTCGCGCGAGTGCCTGGGCGCGACCAAGTGCGCGTACGGGGCGGAGTGCTTCGCCGAGGCGGCGAGGGAGCGTGCCAAGCTCGCCGACGTCGTCGTCACCAATCACGCCCTGCTGGCCATCGACGCGATCGAGGGCGCCCCGGTGCTCCCGCAGCACGAGGTGCTGATCGTCGACGAGGCGCACGAGCTGGTCTCCCGGGTCACCGGGGTCGCCACCGGCGAACTCACCCCCGGCCAGGTCAACCGGGCGGTGCGCCGCGCTGCCAAGCTCGTCAACGAGAAGGCGGCCGATGCGCTCCAGCCGGCCGCTGAGACCTTCGAGCGCCTGATGGAACTCGCGCTTCCCGGCCGCCTCGAAGAGATCCCCGAGGACCTCGGGTACGCCCTGATGTCGCTGCGCGATGCCTCCCGCACGGTCATCTCCGCCCTGGGCAGTACGCGGGACAAGTCGGTCCAGGACGAGGACGCGGTCCGCAAGCAGGCCCTCGCCTCCGTCGAGAGCATCCACGACGTCGCCGAGCGGATCACCAACGGATCGGAGTACGACGTCGTCTGGTACGAGCGCCACGACCGGTTCGGCGCCTCCCTGCGCGTCGCCCCGCTGTCGGTGTCCGGACTGCTCCGCGAGAAGCTCTTCGCCGAGCGGTCCGTCGTCCTCACCTCCGCCACGCTCAAGCTCGGCGGTGACTTCAACGGCGTCGGCGCCTCGCTCGGGCTCGCGCCGGAGGGCACGCAGGGCACGGAGGGAGAAGACCTCCCGGTCTGGAAGGGACTCGATGTCGGGTCGCCCTTCGACTATCCGAAGCAGGGCATCCTGTACGTCGCCAGGCACCTGGCGGCGCCGGGCCGCGAGGGCTCACGCGGTGACATGCTCGACGAGCTCACCGAACTGGTCGAGGCGGCCGGTGGCCGCACCCTCGGCCTCTTCTCCTCGATGCGGGCGGCCCAGGCCGCGGCGGAGGAGCTGCGCGGGCGGCTCGACGCGCCGATCCTGCTGCAGGGCGAGGAGACACTGGGCGAGTTGATCAAGAGATTCGCCGCTGATCCGAAGACGTGCCTGTTCGGCACGCTCTCGCTCTGGCAGGGCGTGGACGTGCCGGGCACCAGCTGCCAGCTGGTGATCATGGACCGGATCCCCTTCCCCCGGCCAGACGACCCGCTGATGAGTGCCCGGCAGAAGGCGGTCGAGGAGGGCGGGGGCAACGGATTCATGGCCGTCGCCGCCACACACGCCGCCCTGCTGATGGCGCAGGGCGCGGGCCGGCTCGTACGGGCGTCGGGCGACCGGGGCGTGGTCGCCGTGCTCGATCCGCGACTGGCCACGGCACGCTACGGCAGCTATCTGCGGGCTTCACTGCCCGACTTCTGGTACACCACGGACCGCAACCAGGCGCGCCGCTCCCTGGCCGCCATCGACGCGTCAGCAAAGGCGACCGAGGCGTAATAACCGCAACCAGTAATTGAGCAACCTCCACGGCGAGCAACCACCTCCGCGAAAGCGGCGGCGGCGCCGCAAAAGCAGGGCCCCGGGACCGGCGCAGTGGGTCCCGGGGCCCGGTCATTGCCGGCGGGGTGGTCACACCCGCCGCAGGACCGCCACGACCTTGCCGAGGATGGTCGCCTCGTCGCCGGGGATCGGCTGGTAGGCGGCGTTGTGGGGGAGCAGCCAGACATGGCCGTCCTCGCGCTTGAACCGCTTGACCGTCGCCTCGCCGTCCAGCATCGCGGCCACGATGTCGCCGTTCTCCGCGACCGGCTGGCGCCGCACCGTCACCCAGTCCCCGTCGCAGATGGCTGCCTCGATCATCGAGTCGCCCACGACCTTGAGGACGAAGAGCTCGCCGTCCCCGACCAGCTGGCGCGGGAGCGGGAAGACGTCCTCGACCGACTCCTCGGCGAGGATCGGGCCACCGGCCGCGATCCGGCCGACCAGCGGTACATAGGAGGCGGCCGGCTTGCCCGCCGTGTCCGTGGGCTGCGGGCTCGCCTGGTCGGAGCCGCGCACCTCGTAGGCGCGGGGCCGGTGCGGGTCACGGCGCAGGAATCCCTTGCGCTCCAGGGCCATCAGCTGGTGGGCGACGGACGACGTGCTGGACAGCCCCACCGCCTGGCCGATCTCACGCATCGACGGCGGGTATCCCCGCCGCTGCACCGAATCCCGGATGACCTCGATCACCCGCCGCTGCCGGTCTGTGAGACCGGAGCTGTCCGCCCGGATCCCTGGGGGCCGCCCTGGCAGCGAGCGCGCGGGCTTGGGCCCCTCCGGGTTCATGGCTGCGTCATTCATTGCATGCACCGGCTCGAGTCGGCTCTGGGAGCGGTCCTGGGCAGTGATGGTGGCACTGTCTGCGGTGGTGGTCACGTCGTAGGCCCCTCTCGAGATGTTCTCCCTAGTCGGACAACGGTAGTTGCTTTCGAAAGGTTGCGCCAAACACACGTTCGAGTGAAAAATTGCAGATCACCAGACGTGATCACAAGTCCGGGTGTATAGCGAAGCGACGAACCGAACATCAATTCGGTTGTTACCGTACCGCCCGCTGTCGGTGGCTGTGTCGCCGGGTGGTCTCTCCAGTGTGGCATCCGGGGACCCCGGAGCCGGGCACTGCACGCCTTCCCGTAACCTCGTGCCGGGCCGGATCCGCGCGACACGCTCGGGGACAGAATTTCGGTCTGACACCAGATGTAGTGGTTGGATGATTTCAGCCGCCCAGAAGTTGTGTTCTGCGGCCGCCGAGGCCCCGGACATCGCCTATGCTGGTGGCTGCTTCGGGGGGCCCTCACCGGCCTGTTGAGGCTGTTCAGTCGTGCCGAGAAGGAGGGTTGGGATCCATGCACTGCCCCTTCTGCAGGCACCCCGACAGCCGCGTCGTCGACAGCCGCACCACCGACGACGGCACGTCGATCCGCCGCCGCCGGCAGTGCCCCGACTGCTCCCGCCGGTTCACCACGGTGGAGACCGCGTCACTCATGGTGATCAAGCGCAGCGGCGTGACGGAACCCTTCAGCCGTACCAAGGTCATCTCAGGCGTGCGCAAGGCGTGCCAGGGACGGCCGGTGACCGAGGACGCCCTCGCCCAGCTCGGCCAGCGGGTCGAGGAGGCGGTGCGCGCCACCGGGAGTGCCGAACTGACCACCCACGACGTGGGGCTGGCCATACTCGGCCCGTTGCAGGAGCTCGACCTCGTCGCGTACCTGCGTTTCGCGTCCGTGTACCGAGCGTTCGACTCGCTCGAAGACTTCGAGGCCGCCATCACGGAGCTGCGGGAGCAGCGGCCCTCGCTCCATGACTGCGAGCCCGGCGAGTCCGGCGAGCACGGCGTGACCCGTGAGGGCCCCGTGCCCGCCACCGCCGCCGACTGACCGGCCGAGACTGCTCGGCCGGGCGGCGGCACACCAGACCTGCCCGCGGCGCTCCGCGCGCCTCGGGCACCAGAGACAGACACCGTGCCACGGGAAGATGTGGGCACTTCAGGACGTTTTCGTCCGTATATGGGAGGCGGCATGACAGAGACGACGAGCGGTCCGGCACGAGGATCCCGCGCCAAGGGATCCAAGGCTGCCGCGGCCCGACAGGGGCTGCGCATCGAGCGCATCCACACCACCCCCGGCGTGCATCCGTACGACGAGGTGGTCTGGGAGCGTCGCGACGTCGTCATGACCAACTGGCGCGACGGCTCGGTCAACTTCGAGCAGCGTGGCGTCGAGTTCCCCGACTTCTGGTCGGTGAACGCGGTCAACATCGTCACCAGCAAGTACTTCCGGGGGGCCGTCGGCACCCCGCAGCGCGAGACCGGCCTGAAGCAGCTGATCGACCGGATCGTGAAGACGTACCGGAAGGCCGGTGAGGAGTACCAGTACTTCGCCTCGCCCGCCGACGCCGAGATCTTCGAGCACGAGCTGGCGTACGCCCTGCTGCACCAGATCTTCAGCTTCAACTCGCCGGTGTGGTTCAACGTCGGAACGCCCCAGCCGCAGCAGGTGTCGGCCTGCTTCATCCTGGCCGTCGACGACTCCATGGAGTCGATCCTCGACTGGTACAAGGAAGAGGGCATGATCTTCAAGGGCGGCTCCGGTGCCGGCCTGAACCTCTCCCGGATCCGCTCCTCCAAGGAACTGCTGTCCTCGGGCGGAAACGCCTCCGGCCCGGTCTCCTTCATGCGCGGTGCCGACGCCTCCGCAGGAACGATCAAGTCCGGCGGCGCCACCCGCCGGGCGGCCAAGATGGTCGTACTCGACGTCGACCACCCCGACATCGAGGACTTCATCCAGACCAAGGTGAAGGAAGAGGAGAAGATCCGCGCCCTGCGGGACGCCGGCTTCGACATGGACCTGGGCGGCGACGACATCACGTCCGTCCAGTACCAGAACGCCAACAACTCCGTCCGGGTGAACGACGAGTTCATGAAGGCCGTCGAGAAGGGCGGCAAGTTCGGGCTGCGCGCCCGCATGACCGGCGAGGTCATCGAGGAGGTCGACGCCAAGTCGCTCTTCCGCAAGATGGCCGAGGCCGCGTGGGCCTGCGCCGACCCCGGCATCCAGTACGACGACACGATCAACAACTGGCACACCTGCCCCGAGTCGGGCCGGATCACCGCGTCGAACCCGTGCAGCGAGTACATGCACCTGGACAACACCTCGTGCAACCTGGCCTCGCTGAACCTGATGAAGTTCCTCAAGGACGACGGCAAGGGCAACCAGTCCTTCGAGTCCGAGCGCTTCGCCAAGGTCGTCGAGCTGGTCATCACCGCGATGGACATCTCCATCTGCTTCGCGGACTTCCCGACCCAGAAGATCGGCGAGAACACCCGCGCCTTCCGTCAGCTGGGCATCGGTTACGCGAACCTCGGCGCCCTGCTGATGGCGACCGGCCACGCGTACGACAGCGATGGCGGCCGCGCGCTCGCCGGGGCCATCACCTCGCTGATGACCGGCACTTCGTACCGCCGCTCCGCCGAGCTCGCCGCGGTCGTCGGCCCGTACGACGGCTACGCCCGCAACGCCGAGCCGCACCAGCGCGTCATGAAGCAGCACGCCGACGCCAACGCGAAGGCCGTCCACGTGGACGACCTGGACAACCCCGTCTGGGCCGCCGCCACGGAGGCGTGGCAGGACGTCGTCCGCCTCGGCGCGAAGAACGGCTTCCGCAACGCCCAGGCCTCGGTCATCGCGCCCACCGGCACCATCGGCCTCGCGATGTCCTGCGACACCACCGGCCTCGAGCCCGACCTCGCCCTGGTCAAGTTCAAGAAGCTGGTCGGCGGCGGCTCGATGCAGATCGTCAACGGCACCGTCCCGCAGGCCCTGCGCCGCCTGGGCTACCAGGAAGAGCAGATCGAGGCGATCGTCGCCCACATCGCCGATCACGGCAATGTGATCGACGCGCCCGGCCTGAAGGCCGAGCACTACGAGGTCTTCGACTGCGCCATGGGTGAGCGCTCCATCTCCGCGATGGGCCACGTCCGCATGATGGCGGCCATCCAGCCGTGGATCTCGGGCGCGCTCTCCAAGACGGTCAACCTCCCGGAGACCGCCACCGTCGAGGACGTCGAAGAGGTCTACTTCGAGGCGTGGAAGATGGGCGTCAAGGCGCTCGCCATCTACCGCGACAACTGCAAGGTCGGCCAGCCCCTCTCCGCCAAGAAGAAGGAGCAGGAGAAGGCCGAGGTCACCGAGAAGGCCGAGGAGACGATCCGGGCCGCGGTCCAGAAGGTCGTCGAGTACCGCCCGGTGCGCAAGCGCCTCCCGAAGGGCCGTCCCGGCATCACCACCTCCTTCACGGTGGGCGGCGCCGAGGGCTACATGACCGCCAACTCCTACCCGGACGACGGTCTGGGCGAGGTCTTCCTGAAGATGTCCAAGCAGGGCTCCACCCTCGCGGGCATGATGGACGCCTTCTCGATCGCCGTCTCGGTCGGTCTGCAGTACGGCGTTCCGCTGGAGACGTACGTCTCGAAGTTCACCAACATGCGCTTCGAGCCGGCCGGTATGACGGACGACCCGGACGTGCGGATGGCGCAGTCGATCGTCGACTACATCTTCCGCCGCCTCGCGCTGGACTTCCTGCCGTTCGAGACCCGCTCGGCGCTCGGCATCCACTCGGCCGAGGAGCGTCAGCGTCACCTGGAGACCGGTTCGTACGAGCGGTCCGACGAGGAGGTCGAGGTCGACGTCGAGAGTCTGGCCCAGTCCGCCCCGCGGCAGTCCGAGCCCCTGAAGGCGGTCGCCGCGCCGAGGACCGAGGCCGTCGTGGTCGACGAGGCCCCGAAGCAGGCGCACACCTCGGCGGAGCTGGTCGAGATGCAGCTCGGCATCAGCGCCGACGCGCCGCTGTGCTTCTCCTGCGGTACGAAGATGCAGCGCGCGGGCTCCTGCTACATCTGCGAGGGCTGCGGCTCAACGAGCGGCTGCAGCTGACCGGGGGCGGTAGTTCCTGACGTCAGGCCCTGAGGGGCGGTGAGCCGGCCGGCTCACCGCCCCTCAGTCGTTTCCCGGGCCGCTTTTTCCGGGCGGGGTCCGTCGGGCCTAGCTGGCGCCCATCGTCGCGGCGAACGTGTCCGGGTCGCCGTCGAAGCCCCTTACCTCGGCGACCACGCCCCAGCTGCCCGTGCTGTCCCGGGTGAACTCGGCGACGGTCGCGGCCGTGGCGGCCTCGACGTCGGCGAAGGTGTCCTCGAAGAGTGCGGTATGGCCTTCCACGAGCCGGACGCCGGTGTTCACTATGTCGCCGAACGTCTTCGGCCCGCCGGACTGCTGGATGGCGACGCCGACCACGACCCGCGCGTAGGCGGAGGACAGCCGGTCGAGCTCCAGGGTCATGACCTCGTCGTATCCGAAGCCCTGGCCGGTCCTGCTGTCCCTGTCGAGGGTGATCGTGCCGTCCGGCGACCGGCTGTCGAAGTGCACGAGGTAGGCCGCCGGTCCGCGCGGGTCGTCCGCGAGGTAGGTGGCGGCGATGATGTCCAGGTCATGGGCGGGTGCGCCGACAGGGCTCGGGTCCCACCTGAGCATTACCTGGACTTTGCGGATCCCCTTGCTGACGCTGCTCACGAACTTCCCCTCCTGGCCGATGTCTTGGGGCCAGGCTAGCCCCGAGCGACCGCACGGTTGTGAGCTACTTAGCTATTGTGCTAAAAACTGAATATGACACAGGACAGGGACGACGAGGTCGGTGTTTTCAGGGCGCTCGCCGACCCCACGAGACGGCAGATCCTGGAAGACCTGCGCGCCGGAGAGCTGGCCGCCGGAGACATCGCCGGCCGGTTTCCGATCAGCGCGCCGTCCGTTTCGCGGCATCTGGGGGTCCTCAAGGCCGCCGGTCTGGTACGAGAACGCCGCGACGGCAACCGGATCCTGTACTCGCTCGTCGAGGAACGGCTCGCCGCGTCGGTCGGCAGGTTCCTGAGCGCGGTCTGCCCCGAGCAGATCGTTCTCCGTCACAGCCGGCGCAGGGGAAGCGAAGGGGAGGGCAAGGCATGATCGCTCCGAAGCTGTCGGGCGTCATCGAGAGGCGCCTGCTGGTGAACTACCGCGTCGAGCCGGGTATGGCCGCGGCGCTGCTGCCCGGGCCACTGCGGCCGCAGTTGGTGCGGGGCTGGGCGGTCGCCGGGATCTGTCTGCTGCGGCTGGGGGACACCCGGCCGCGCTGGGCGCCCGGCGGTACCGGCCTGCGCAGCGAGAACGCGGCGCACCGCATCGCCGTCGAGTGGGACGGACCGCACGGCGTGGAAACCGGCGTCTACATCCCGCGGCGGGACAGCGGCTCGCGGATCAACGTCCTCGCGGGTGGCCGGGTGTTCCCCGGGGAGCATGGCGCGGCGGTGTTCGGCGTACGGGAAACACCGGACGAGGTCCGGATCGCGTACGAGACGCGCGACGGCGCGATGCGGGTGGCCGCCGAGGCGCGGGTGGTGGACGAGCTGCGCGGCAGCGAGCTGTTCTGCAGTCTCGAAGAGGCCTCCGAGTTCTTCCGGCGCGGGCCGAAGGGGTTCTCGCCCACCCGCGCGGGACTCCGTCTCCACGGCATGGAGATCCGCACGGACGCCTGGCAGGTTGAGGCGGCGGACCTCCGCTCGGTGCGCTCGTCGTTCTTCGAGGACCCGGACCGCTTCCCGCCCGGCAGCGCGCACCCCGACTCGGCGCTGCTGATGCGCGACGTACCGGTGAGCTGGCATCCACTGCCGCCGCTGCCCGTCGGGACCGAAGTGGAGTCCGCCGGAGTGTGACCGGCGTCATGCCCTGCGCCGTACGATGGCGCGGTGCTGGTCAAGTGGATTCGCTGCACCGTGGTGGACCGTCGAGGTTTCGAGCGGGGGCAGCGGAAATGGGCGGGGCTGCTGGGTGAGCCGGGATTCCGGGGACAGGGCGGAGGGTGGAGCAGGGGGCGGCAGGGGGTGGCCCATGTGTTCGCCTTCTGGGAGAGCCGGGCGTTCTACGACTCCTTCATGGCGCGCTCGCACGACCGGCTCGCCGCCGCGCAGAGTGGGACGTACAAGGACATACAAGTCAAGCTGTTCGACTACCGCTTCGATGTAAAGACCGGTTTCGAGCCGCGGTTCACGGACGCCGACGTGGTGCGGGTCGCGCACTGCCGGGTCCACGCCCATCGTGTCGAGCACTTCGCGCTGATGCAGGAGAAGGTCTGGAACCCGGCGATGGCCGGATCCCCGGGCATGCTGCGCGGCGTGTTCGGCGAGGCGCCGGGTCATGAGTTCCTGGTGCTGTCGATGTGGAAGGCGGCGGCCGAGCACGGCAAGTACCGTGCGGAGCGGGTGGAGCGGCTCTCACTGCGCGCGCAGACGGATGCCGATGTCGCGGCGCTGGCCGGAGACGTGGTGGAGCTCGAACCGTCCTGGACGGTGTGACCGTCCTCCTGACCCGGGGCCTGTGGCCGCCCTACGCCGGATGGGGGCCCGGCGGCTGCTCGGCCGGGCCGGGTCCGTTCTAGGGTCGAGACATGGCACGACCGCGGCGGATCGTTCTCGTCAGACACGGAGAGTCGGTGGGCAATGCCGACGACTCCGTGTACGAGCGGGTGCCGGACCACGCGCTTCGGCTGACCGCGACCGGGCGGCGGCAGGCGCAGGAGGCGGGGGAGCGGCTGCGGGAGCTGTTCGGGGAGGAGCGTGTCAGCGCCTATGTCTCCCCGTACCGGCGGACGCTGGAGACCTTCGGTGCCTTCGGGCTCAACCCCGCCCTGGTCCGGGTCCGGGAGGAGCCGAGGCTGCGCGAACAGGACTGGGGGAACTGGCAGGACCATGAGGACGTACGGCGACAGAAGGCGTACCGGGACTCCTACGGGCACTTCTTCTACCGCTTCGCCCAGGGTGAGTCGGGGGCCGATGTGTACGACAGGGTGGGCGCCTTCCTCGAGAGCCTCTTCCGCAGCTTCGAGGCGCCCGACCACCCGCCGAACGTGCTGCTGGTCACTCATGGGCTGACCATGCGGCTGTTCTGCATGCGCTGGTTCCACTGGTCGGTCGCCGAGTTCGAGTCCTTGTCCAACCCCGGCAACGGGGAGTCCCGGATGCTCCTGCTGGACCAGCGGGGTCGCTACTACCTTGACCGTCCGTTCGAACGCTGGTGCACCCCGGAGCCGTATGACGTCACCGGTTAGAGTGGCTGTGCGATGACCGCTGACTCCTCTCCCGACCGACGCTTCGAACGCGCCCTGGCCAGCCTGCGTGGACTGGCAGTGGGGGACGCCCTGGGTTCCCAGTTCTTCGTCCCCGCGAACTATCCGCTCCTCAAGCGACGCGATGTGCCGCCCGCGCCCTGGCAGTGGACGGACGACACCGAGATGGCCTGCTCCGTGCTGGCGGTGCTCGTCTCGCACGGCCGTATCGACCAGGACGCGCTCGCGCGTTCGTTCGCCGACCATCACGACTTCGACCGCGGCTATGGCCCCGCGGTCAACCGGATGCTGCGGCTGATCCGGGAGGGTGGCGACTGGCGTGAGCTCGCCTCCGCGCTCTTCAAGGGCCAGGGTTCCTGGGGCAATGGCGCCGCGATGCGCATCGCTCCGCTCGGTGCCTGGTACGCGGACGATCCCGAGCAGGCCACGCACCAGGCGGAGATCTCGGCCTACACCACCCACCAGCACCGAGAGGCGGTGGTGGGATCGATGGCCGTGGCCGCTGCTGCCGCGTTCGCCGCGTCCCCGGCCGGTCCGCCCGCCGCGGCGGACCTCCTGGACGGCGTGATCGCGCTCGTACCGCGGAGCGCCGTCGGGGCGGGGCTGCGCCGGGCCCGGGACATGCTCGACTACGACGATGCCGGTACGGTCGCCGCGGTCCTCGGCTGTGGACGGCGCACCAGCGCGCACGACACCGTTCCGTTCGCGCTGTGGTCCGCGGCGAGGAGTCTCGACGACTTCGAGCAGGCGTTCTGGACCACGGCCCAGGTGGGCGGAGATGTGGACACCACCTGTGCCATCGTCGGCGGGGTGGTCGCGGCGGGTCGGAGCGCGCCGCCGCCGGCGAAGTGGCTGGAACAGACCGAGGACCTGCCGGACTGGACGCCCGTCGGGGCGGTCTGAACCCGCGGGGGGTGCTGGGGCCGCCTGTCCGGCGGTCGGCTTCGACTGTCACGGTCCTGCCACAGCCCTGGCCCGGAGCCGGGGGTTCCGCGCTGTCCGGTCTAGCCTGTCGGCCACGCCGCTTCGTGATCTTGAGGGGCGGTCGCCGACGAGACACCGGGTCGTACGCCTGCCTTGCCGAGGTGCGGGACCTGGTCGGGAGGGGGTCCCGTGACCGAATCATCGTCCACATCACCCGCAGGGGCTGCGCCCGGTGATGAGCCGCAGGACGCGGTGCCGACGCCGAGGCCGGAATCCACGCCGGGCCCGGGACCGGGGCCAGGGCCTGCGGCGGGGCCGGGGCCGGAACCTGCGGCGGGGCCCGCGTCTCAGCCGGCCTCCGCTGCGGATCCCTACCGGCCGCGCCAGCAAGCGGTCTGGCAGCCTCCGCGGACGGAGTCGCCCGAGTGGCTCGCCGCCGTGAGTGCCGCCGACCCCGCGGCAATCCGTCCGGCCACCCTGTGGTCGGTGCTGGCCACCGCCCTGCTCAGCGCGTTGCTGCTGGGCGACGGCCTGGGGCTCAGCATCGTGTTGGTCGCTGTGCCCGCCGCGCTGGCCGCTTTCTTCGCGGCACAGGCAGCGGGCCGCCGGCTGCGCCCGTGGACGGCGGTCTGGGCGTTCGGCGGGCTCGCCCTGCTCTGGGTGCCCGCGCTGCGTGACGCGGGCTGGCCGGTGTTCCTCGCCGTCGTATCGGCGCTGGCACTCGGCTCCCTGGCCCTGCACGGCAGCCGCAGCTGGCTGGGTGTCCTGATTGGCCCGCTCGGCATCCTCGGATCGTTGGGTTCCGGAATGGGCTGGGCCTGGCAGGGCCTGCGCGACCGCGCGGCCGGCTCGAAGGACCGCTGGGGGCCCATCGTCCGTACGACCCTGGTGGCCGCAGTGCTGCTGGTCGTCTTTGGCGCCCTGTTCGCGGGAGCCGACGCCGCCTTCGCCGGCCTGCTCGGCGGACTCGTCCCGGACGTCTCGGTGGCGGACGGCCCGTGGCGGTTCTTCCTGTTCCTCCTCGGTCTGCTCGGCGCTCTCGCCGCGGCGCACACCGCTGCCGCGCCGCTGCGCTGGGACCGGATCGAGGTCAAGCCGGGGCGGGCGCGCGGGCGGATGGAGTGGGCGCTTCCGCTGATCGTGCTCAACGTGCTGTTCGCGGCCTTCATCGCCGTGCAGCTGACGGTCCTGTTCGGCGGATACGACAAGGTGCTCAGCCAGACCGGCCTGACCTACGCCGAATACGCGCGACAGGGCTTCTGGCAGCTGCTCTGGGCGACGCTGCTCACCCTTGCCGTCATCGCGGGGGCCCTGCGCTGGGCGCCGCGCGGCCGACCGCGCGACCGCACGCTGGTGCGGTCGGTCCTCGGTGTGCTCTGCCTGCTCACCCTGGTGGTGGTCGTCTCCGCCCTGCGCCGCATGGACCTGTATGTCGATGAGTACGGGCTGACCCGGCTGCGGGTGTCGGTCGCCGCCATGGAAATGTGGCTGGGCCTCGTCATCGTCCTGATCATGGCGGCCGGGGCGCGCGGCGGAGCCGCCGGGCGCCCGCTCGGGGCGCGTTGGCTGCCGCGGGCGGTCGCGGCGAGTGGCGCCGCCGCGGTGCTCGCGTTCGGTCTGGTCTCCCCGGACGCCCTGGTCGCCGACCAGAACGTCGCACGCTACGAGCGTCTCGTGGCGGGCCGGGCGGGCGGCCAGGAGGGCACGCCGCAGGGCACTTCCGACACCCGGCCGGACACCGCGGACGGCCGGGAGGCGACCGAGGACGGCGAACTCGTTGATCTGGCCTACCTCCAGAGCCTCTCCGCGGACGCCGCGCCTGCTCTCGACAAGCTGCCCGAGCCCCTGCGCTCCTGCGCTCTGCGCGGGATCAACGACGCCCTGGCCGCCAGCGGTGACGAGCCTTGGTACGCGACCAGCCTGGGCGAGTACCGGGCCCGGGTCATCCTCAACGAGCGGCCCCTGAAGGCGGACTGGGAAACCTGCCGTGAGCTGGGCACGTTCCGGGATTCCACCGACGGGTACGGGTACTGACCCGACGCGTAACGACGCAACGCGTACCGACCCGATGACGTACCGAAACGGCGGCGCGCGCTGATACCGGACCGGTGTTCACGGCCGGGCCGTCCGGGTGGACGCCCCGGCCGCCGCCGCGTCACGCCATGGGCCCGGCCTCGGCCGCCGTACCGTTCAGCGCCGCCAGGTCGCTCTTGCGCACCCGGATCACCAGCACCGCGGTCAGCAGGGCCAGTGCCACCATGCCCACACCCGCCATGAACGCGGTGGATATGCCTTGCGTGAGCATCTCGTGCCCCCACGGCGGCGGCAGCTCGTGGGACTTGGCGAACTCCGCCTTCTGCTCCGGGGTCGCTTGTGCCATGAACCCCGGAATCTGCTGCTCCGCCTCGTTCCTGCTTGCCGTACCGAAGACAGTGACCAGGATCGAGAGCCCAAGCGAGCCACCGACCTGCTGGGTCGCGTTGAGCAGCCCCGAGGCCGCCCCCGCCTCGTGCTGCGCCACCCCCGAGACGGCGGTCAGGGTGAGCGTGACGAAGTTCAGGCCCATGCCGAAGCCGAACAGCACCATGGGGCCGAGCACCCCGCCCGCGTACGAACTGCCGTCGTCGATGAGCGTCAGCCAGGCCAGCCCCAGACCGGTCAGTGCCGAACCGGTCACCATGAACGGCTTCGGCCCGAGCACCGGCAGGAAACGCTGCGACAGCCCCGCGCCCGCCACGATTGCCACGGTCACCGGCAGGAAGGCGAGACCCGCCTGGATGGGTGTGTAGCCCAGCACGTTCTGCACGAAGAGCACGATGAAGAAGAACATCCCGAACATCGCCGCCGCGAGGCTCAGCATGATCACGTACGTGCCCGAGCGATTGCGGTCGGCGAACATCCTCAGCGGGGTGATCGGCTCCCGCGCCCGCGACTCGATCAGAGCGAATGCCACCAGCAGCACGACCGCCGCTCCGAAGGACGCCAGGGTGACCGTGTCCCGCCAGCCTTCCTCCGACGCGCGGATGAATCCGTACACCAGCGAGGCCATACCGCCCGTGGAGGTCAACGCCCCCGCGACGTCGAACCGGCCGGGGTGGCGCTCCGACTCGCTGATGTAGAGCGGAGTGAGGACTGCTATCAGGATGCCTATCGGTACGTTCACGAAGAGCACCCAGCGCCAGTCGAGCCACTCGGTGAGCATCCCGCCCGCGAGCAGTCCTATCGCGCCGCCGCCCGCCGAGACAGCGGCGAACACGCCGAACGCCCGGTTCCGCTCCGGGCCTTCGGGGAAAGTGGTCGTAATCAGTGCCAGCGAGGTCGGGGAGGCGATGGCGCCGCCGACGCCCTGCAGCGCCCGGGCCGCGAGCAACTGCCAGGGCTCCTGCGCGAATCCGCCGAGCAGCGAGGCCAGGGTGAAGATCAGGATGCCGGCCAGGAAGACGCGGCGGCGGCCCAGAATGTCGCCGGCCCGGCCGCCGAGGAGCAACAGCCCACCGAAAGTGAGGGTGTAGGCGCTGAGGACCCAGGAGAGATCGGTGGTGGAGAAGCTGAGCGCGTCCTGAATGTGCGGCAGGGCGATGTTCACGATCGTCGCGTCGAGCACCACCATCAGCTGGCAGGCGGCGATGACGGTGAGCGCGACTCCGGGACGCCCCTCCCGCCGGGCCGCGCCCGGCTTGTGTGGTGTCGCTAGTTGAGAAGTTGTCACTATGGTTCCCCCACAAGTGAGTTAGTGAACGGTGGCGTTCACTGTCAACTACGGTAGTGAGTCCCCGTCAGTGAACGCAAGCGTTCACTAGAGCTCCCGATGGAGATACAGATGGTTGCTTCGCGCTGGACAACCGCTCATGCCCAGCCGGCCTCCATGCGCCGTCGCGGTCCGGTACTGGAGCGCGCGATTCTCGAGGCCGCGCTCGAGCAGCTGAGCACGGTCGGCTGGAACGGTCTGACGATGGAAGGTGTCGCCGCCGGCGCGCAGACCGGCAAGGCCGCGATCTACCGCCGCTGGCCCTCGAAGGAGGACCTCGTCGCCGACGCCCTGGAGGCCGGGCTGCCGAGACTCGACCAGGCGCCCGACTGCGGCTCCGTCCGCGAGGACCTCTATCAGCTGTGCCGGAAGGTGCGCGACGCGATGTTCTCGCGACCCGGCTTCGCGCTCCGCGCGGTGCTTCACGAGTGCGACAGCGCGAGCGCCGAGCGCTTCCACGGGCTGATCGTCAGAGGTGTGATCGAACCGTCCAACGGCCTCTTCCGTGAGGTGGTGCGACGCGGGGTTGAGCGGGGTGACGTCCGTCCCGATGCCACCGGTGACCTGGTCTTCGACGTCATTCCCGCGATGATGATGTACCGCTCCAAGGTGTGCGGCAGCGAATGGGGCGACGCGGACATCGCCGGATTGATCGATCAGGTGATGGTGCCGCTGCTCCGCTCGCGGGCCGACTGACGCCCGGGGTGTCGCGGCCCGCCCCGGGCGGCGTAACCTTGCTGGCGCCATGCCGTACGAAGCACCCACCCACACCGTCGAGCGCTCCCTTCGCGCCACCACCGGAGCCAAGATCATTGCCGGGGTCGACGAGGTCGGGCGAGGGGCCTGGGCCGGTCCGGTCACCGTCTGCGCGGCGATCACAGGCCTGCGCCGGCCACCCGAAGGGCTCACCGATTCCAAGCTCATCAGCCCGAAGCGGCGCGGCGAGATGGCCCTGCACCTGGAGCAGTGGGTCACCGCGCACGCGCTCGGCCACGCCTCTCCCGAGGAGATCGACGAGCTGGGGATGACCGCGGCGCTGCGGCTCGCCGCGGTGCGGGCGCTGGAGGCGCTGCCGGTGCGGCCGGACGCGGTGATACTCGACGGCAAGCACGACTACCTGGGCGGGCCGTGGCGGGTCCGTACGGTCATCAAGGGCGACCAGTCGTGCGTGGCTGTGGCCGCCGCGTCCGTGATCGCCAAGGTCCGCCGCGACAAAATGATGGCCGAACTGGGCAAGAAACATGCAGACTTCGCCTTCGCGGCCAACGCCGGCTATCCGTCGCCGGTCCACCGGGCCGCGCTGGAGGAGTGGGGGCCGACCCCGTACCACCGGCTCTCGTGGTCCTATCTCGACGCGCTGCCCCGGTGGCGGCACCTCAAGAAGGTCCGCATGGGTACGGAAGCATGCGAACTGGAAACCGGGGGCCAACTCGGCTTCGACTTCTGATCGCACTTATGTACCCACCCGCCGATACGCCTCGTACCGGCGTTTGATAGACATCCACCCATGCCTCCCATCCCCGAGGAGCCTCAGATTCACGAGAGTGCCCAGGGTCCCCGCGCCACGCCGGCCGCAAGCCGCACCGCGCCGACCCCTCGTCCCGTACCTGGTCCGCGTCCGGCCGCAGTACCGCGCCAGGGACGCCCCGGCCCCGCCAGGCCCGCACCGCCCGCGCAGCGCACGCCGCGCGAGCCGGTGAGGCCTGGTCCGGCCGCCGCGCCGGCCGCCCGCGCCGTGCCGCAGATCCAACTGATCCCGGCCTCCCCGGACGGCGCTCTCGACGCTGCCGAGGAAGCCGTCGACCTGCTGCTCGACACCGGTCGTGCGCCGGGCGACATCCTGGTGCTGACCACAGGCGAGCCGCACCCGTGGGCAGCGCACGAGCTGTCCTTCGGAGAGGCCTCCTACTGGGCCCAGCACGACGCCCGTGACGACGTCTTCTACGCCGATGCCGCCGTCGCCGGCCGCGCCGCCGCCCGTCCCGTGGTGGTCTTCGCCGCCAACGGCGGCCTCGACGAGGAGGCCGCGCGTGCGCTGCCCGTCGCCCTGGGCCGCGCCGGCGCGCTGCTGGTCGTCTGCGGTGACCCGAAGCAGATCAACGCGGTGCTCGGCGCGGGCGTCTGACGCCTGCCCCTTCCGGCGGAGCCTGCGCCGCCCGGTGGCCCTTCATCGCTGTGAGGGCGGCCGGGCGGTGGTGCGTGTGCGGTACTCGCCGCCGGCGCGCTCGCCGGGTGGCGACGCGTAGGTCTGCCGCGCGGTCAGCGGGCAGCGGTACGCCGCAGCGCCTCGGCCGAACCTCCGCCCGTACGCAGCGGGGCGGGGTCTCTTTCCCCACCCGTGTCCGCCAGTCGGCCGGGGCGCGATTCAGAGCTCGGATGGCGGCCGCCGCGGCCCTCGCCGAGTACCTGCCAGCCGCCGCGCGTGAGCGTGATGTACGCGCCGCAGCGCAGCCCGTGCAGGGTGCAGGCGTCCCGCAGCCCCCACATCCACGCACCGTCCTCCTCGGTCCAGCGCTCGTCCCCGTCGCGGCAGTAGAGCAGCACGGCCGTCCGTACGGGCGTGCGGCGGCGCAGGTCGTGCGGGATGACCCGGCGGAGCTGCGCCAGCAGTGCGTTGCGGTACTCCCATCCGTCGGCCGCGATCGCGCGCCGGGTGAACGAGGCGCTGGCCGCGAGTCGTTCCTCCGGTCCGAGGACGGCGATCACCGCGGTCGACGGGGTCGGACGGTGCCGAGCGTGGAGGCCGCTGACGACTTCACGCGGATTGCGCAGCAACGGGATGCCTGCGCCGGCCCATTCGGCGGGCTCGAGCATCCGGCCGAGGCGGTTGGCGGCATCGGCGGACGCGGGCATCGACGCTGCTGCGGACGGAGCGAATCCGAAGGTCACGGTCCTCCCTTCGGCTACGCGCCCACAATGCGGGCAGGGTTGAGTGAGGGGGCGCACCGCGGCACAGCCCTGGCGAACCGGGAACCGGCCGTGCGGGGAGCGCTTCCAATTCTTGCGGGCCCGGTAGTCTGCGGCAACGAGCAATTGGAACGACCGACCGGATTCAGTCGGTATGCCTCTCATATCCCTGCCCCACTCTGCCACCGTCGACGCATCGCCTAGGGACTGTCCGGCGGATCAGGGCCGGACAGACCCTATCCCTGAACGGCGAGGACCAGCGGAAACACCTCCTCCGCACCGGCCCTGCGCAGCAGCCGGGCCGCCACCGCGAGGGTCCAGCCGCTCTCCGAGAGGTCGTCGACCAGCAGGACCGGGCCACCGGCCGCGGCGAGTGCGTCGGTCAGTGCGGGCGGCACTATGAGTGCCTGATGCAGCGCCCGCACCCGCTGCGCGCTGTTGGACGCCGGAACCCGGCCCTCCGGGGACCCGGGGGCGTACTCCACGGAACCGAGCAGCGGCATCCGGCCGATGGTGGCGATCCGCTCGCCCAGAGAACCGATCAGCTCGGGCCTGGTGCGCGATGCCACGGTGACCACACCGACGGGCCGGGCCGGGGCGTCCTCCGCTCCCGACGCCCAGCCCCCGGGCCCCTTCGCCCAGTCGGCGAGCACACTCACGACGGCTTGCGCGACATCGTCCGGAACCGGCCTGTCCGGGGCCTGCGGAGCGAGCATCGGGCGCAGCCGGTTCCCCCAGCCGATGTCGGAGAGCCGGCCCAGGGCGCGCCCGGGAGAGGCCAACTCACCTGCGGAGATACGACCCTTGAGGTCCACCCCCACCGCGGCGAGACCGGTCGGCCACATCCGCCGGGGCTCCAGCTCCACACCCGGCCTGCCGAGCTCCCCGCGCGCGGTGTCCAGGGCAGCCGTGGACACCGCGTCCGTGAACCGGGCGCCCGCGCAGTTGTCACAGCGCCCGCAGGGTGCCGCTTCCTCGTCGTCGAGCTGACGGCGCAGGAACTCCATCCGGCAGCCCGTCGCCGCCACGTAGTCCCGCATCGCCTGCTGTTCGGCCGACCGCTGCCGCGCGACCCACGCATAGCGCTCCGCGTCGTACACCCACGGCTCGCCCGTGGACGTCCAGCCGCCCTTCACCCGCTGCACCGCGCCGTCCACGTCGAGGACCTTGAGCATCGTCTCCAGCCGCGTGCGCCGCAGATCCACCAGCGGCTCCAGGGCAGGCAGCGAGACCGGCTTGCCGGCCTGCGCGAGCACGTCGAGGGTGCGACGCACCAGCTGCTCCGGCGGGAAGGCGACCGAGGCGAAGTACTTCCAGATCGCCTCGTCCTCCTGGCCGGGCAGCAGCAGGACTTCCGCGTGCTCCACACCGCGCCCGGCCCGGCCGACCTGCTGGTAGTAGGCGATGGGTGAGGACGGAGAACCGAGGTGGACCACGAACCCGAGATCGGGTTTGTCGAATCCCATGCCCAGCGCGGAGGTGGCGACCAGCGCCTTGACCCGGTTGGCCAGCAGATCCTCCTCCGCCTGCTGCCGCTCCGCGTTCTCCGTCCGGCCCGTGTACGAGGCGACTGTGTGCCCGCACTGGCGCAGATACGCGGTGACCTCCTCGGCCGCGGCCACCGTGAGGGTGTAGATGATCCCGGACCCCGGCAGCTCGCCGAGATGGTCGGCGAGCCAGGCCAGCCGGTGGGCGGCGTCCGGGAGGCGGAGGACGGCCAGACTCAGGCTCTCGCGGTCCAGCGGACCGCGCAGCACCAAAGCGTCGGTGCCCGCCCCGGTACCGAGCTGTTCCGCGACATCGGCGGTGACGCGGGCGTTCGCGGTCGCTGTCGTGGCGAGCACGGGGACCCCGGGCGGAAGATCGGCGAGCATGGTGCGCAGCCGTCGGTAGTCGGGGCGGAAGTCGTGGCCCCAGTCGGAGATGCAGTGCGCCTCGTCGACCACCAGCAGGCCGGTGGCGGCGGCCAGCTTGGGCAGCACCTGGTCACGGAACTCGGGATTGTTCAGTCGCTCGGGGCTGACCAGCAGAACATCCACGTCGCTCGCAGCGACCTCGGCCTGGATCGTCTCCCACTCCTCCGGGTTGGAGGAGTTGATGGTCCGGGCCCGGATCCCGGCCCGTGCCGCGGCGTCGACCTGGTTGCGCATGAGCGCGAGCAGGGGAGAGACGATCACCGTCGGGCCGCTTCCCCGCTCGCGCAGCAGCGAGGTGGCGACGAAGTACACCGCGGATTTGCCCCAGCCGGTGCGCTGGACGACGAGGGCCCGGCGTTTGTCTGCGACGAGCGCCTCGATCGCCCGCCACTGGTCCTCGCGCAGCCGGGCGCCGCCGGTGGGGTCACCGACGAGGCGGGCGAGAACGGAATCGGCCGAGGACCTGAGGTCTGCGTTGCTCATGTCCCCATGCAACCTGATGGCTCCGACAATGCCCAATGAGAGCGACAGCCTGTGGATAACTTTATCCACAGGGGTCGCGAGACGCGGGTTGGCGCGGGACCGTCGTGCCATGACCAAGCACCAAGAATCCATCGGGCCGTCCCCTGAGCAGCAGATCACCCTGCGCAGCCCGGCCGAACTCGCAGACGCCCTGCCGTACTTGATGGGCTTCCACCCGACCGAATCGATCGTGATGGTCGCGTTGCACGGGAGCCGAGGCCGCTTCGGCGGGCGATTGCGGCTCGGCATCCCCACCGCTCCCGGGGAGTGGACGCAGACCGCCGAACAGCTCGCCGACTGCCTGGTGACCGGCAGTGAACGCCGCGGCGCGCGCCCCGAGGGCATCATCGTCTTCCTCTGCCAGGACCCGGCCGAGGGCGAAACCGGCCGGCAGGTCGTGGAGCGGCTGCGGCCGCTCGCCCAGCAGTTGCGCACCGCGTGCGGGGCGCTGGAGGTGCCGGTGCTGGAGGCTCTCTGCATCTCCGCCGGCCGCTACTGGTCCTTCTGCTGTCCGGACACCCGGTGCTGCCCGCCGGAGGGGAACCCGCTGGCCCTCCCCGGTACGTCGGTCATGGCCGCGGCGGCCACATACGCCGGAATGCAGGTGCGCGGGTCGCTGAAGGAGATGGAAGAGCGGCTGGCGCCCTGGGACGGCCCCGGGGCCGTGGAGCAGGAGTGCGCGCTGGACGCCGCGGGGGCCGCCCTGGTGCCCAGAATCCTCGACGGGGCGGACCGCGCACAGGTCGGCTCCGAGACGCTCGGGCTGGCCCGGGAGCTGATGAGGAGGTTCCAAGGGGCACCAGCCCCGGCGGCCGGGCTGGATGCGGACCGCTGGGACGACGCGCTGCTCACCCATGACGAGGCCGCGACGGTCATCCTCGGCCTCCAGGACCGGGTGACCCGTGACATCGCCGCGGAATGGATGGAGGGCTCCGAGGCGCAGCCCGCGCTGCGGCTCTGGCGAGCACTGGCCCGCCGCTGTGTGGGTCCGTACGCGGAGCACGGCGCGGCGCCGCTCGCGCTGGCCGGCTGGGTCGCCTGGTCGACCGGCGACGAACCCGGCGCCCGCGTCACCTTGGGCGTGGCGCTGCGCGTCGACCCCGACTACCACTTCGCCCAGCTGTTGCACCACGCCTGCAACGAAGGCCTGGACCCGGAGGCCTTGCGCCGCTGTCTGCGCAGGGAGCGGGACCAGCGGGAGGCCCCGGCACACGCCGAGCCCGTACGCAGGCGGCCACCTGCGAAGAAGAGTGTCCCCAGGCCCAGGAGCCGGCCCACAGGTGCGCCGCCGCACGCCCGTGCACGCCGCCGGACCGGGCAGCGCGGCGCCAGGAGCGAGCAGTGAGGTCGTGTGCGCGGGGCAGCCGAGGCGAACCCGTGGTGACCGTGACCAGCTCACCGGCACCGCCGTTCAGCTGTGTGGTGGAAGGGGGCGACCCGCGCCGCCGACCGGTGAAACCGTCCGCAGTGCAGACAAGGCGACCCATGGCCCTCCCCGTTCCCTCCGCCCGCCGGCCGGGCACGGGCCCGACTCCCGCCCCTGCCCGGCAGCTGCCTCCGTCCGGGGTCCGTCGGCCGGGGGAGCTGCCGCCCGTGCACGCCTCTCTGATCTGTGTCGCGGTGCCCTGCCTCGCGATCTCCGCGGAGCACGGCCAGTTGACGGGCGAGGGCCTGGAGGGCGTCTACCGGTCGGGCCGCCGGCTGCTCTCCCGCTGCCGCCTGCTGGTGGGGGGCCGCGAACCGGTCGCGGTGCAGGGCAGCCAGGTCTCCGCCGACCAGGCCCGGTTCGTCTCCACCGTGCGTACGTCGGCGGACGGCAGCCCCGACCCCGACATCAGCGTGGAGCGGCTCCGGCACGCGGACGGCACGGAGCGGATCACGGTGCGCAGCGCTGCGGGTCGTCCGCTGCGTCTGCCGGTGGAGCTCTCGCTGGGCACCGATCTCGCGGAGCTGAGCGCGGTCGCTGCGGGCCGGCCGGGCCCCGAACTGCCCGCCACCGTCCATAGCGCGGGGCTGCGCTGGACGTCCCCGGGTGCGCAGTCCGTGATCACCGCGGAGCCGCCCCCCGAAGACGCCCTGGCCTCGGCCGGACTGCTGCGCTGGGAACTGGAGCTGGCCCCCGGCGCGAGCCGGACCATCGAACTGCGGACCGGCCAGGGCCGCGCGGTCAGACTCCCGGGCGGGTGCCATGCCGCGACCGTCCTGGCATCCGCCCGGGCGGAGGCGGACGATGCTCGTGCCGAGGCACTCCTCCGCGCCAGCATCGACGACCTGCGCGCCCTGCTGCTGCGGGACCCCGCCCACCCGTCCGACGCTCATCTGGCAGCCGGAGCTCCGTGGCGCTGCGGGCTCGCGCCCGCCGAAGCACTGTGGGCTGCGCGGATGGCACTGCCGCTCGGCACCCGGCTGGCCGCGGACACGCTGCGTACACTGGCCCGTACCCAACTGACCGGGCCGGGACCGGATTGCGGACGCATTCCCGGGCCGCTGAGAGCGGCGGGACCTCATCTTCCGCCGAGCTGTACGGGGATCGAGGCGACTCTCGCCTTTCCTGTGGTGCTTGCCGAGGCCAGGCGCTGGGGGCTCCCGGAGAAGGACGTCGAGGAACTGCTCCCGGCGGCGGAACGCTGCCTGGGCTGGCTGCGCTCCGC
The DNA here is from genome assembly GCF_053763515.1 of Streptomyces mabaensis. Taxonomy (NCBI): domain Bacteria; kingdom Bacillati; phylum Actinomycetota; class Actinomycetes; order Kitasatosporales; family Streptomycetaceae; genus Streptomyces; species Streptomyces mabaensis. The sequence continues at coordinate 175,142 of NZ_JBSOPZ010000005.1, read as the reverse complement.
CGTCGGCGAAAGTGGACTTCTCCCCGAGCCGCTTCCGGCCGGTCCCCGACGGTGCGAGACACAGGCCCATGCCCACCGGGCCGCGCTGCTCGGCGCCGAGCTGCTGGTGGAGTGTGGCCGGGCGGGCGCCGACGGCTTGCGCGAATGGGCCGCGGCGCTGCGGCACAGGTTCCGGGACGAGTTCTGGCTTGACGATCGGGCGGGTGGCCGTCCGGCCGCCGCGCTCACTCCCGACGGCCGGCCCGTGCCATACCTCGGCAGCGGAGCGGTACACCTGCTGGACACAGGGCTCCTCGGATCCGGACGGCACTCCCCCGGCCTGCTGGACCGTGCACGAACCGAGCAACTGGCCAGGCTGTTCGGCAGCCCGGCGGTGGATTCCGGCTGGGGCCTGCGCAGCCTGGGCAGCAAAGAGGCCGGCTTCAACCCGTTCGGTCACCGCGGCGGCGCCGTGCGGGTGCACGAGACGGCTGTCGCCGTTGCGGGACTCGCGGCCGCGGGGTACGAGAAGGTGGCATGCGCCCTGCTGCGCGGCGTGCTGGACGCCGCCGAAGCCTTTGGACACCGGCTGCCCGAGATGTACGCGGGCGAGCAGCGCACGGCCGGCAGCGCCCCACTGCCGCACCCGGCGGCCTGTCGCCCCGCTGCCGTCTCCGCAGCCGCCGGGGTCCATCTGCTCTCCACCCTCGCCGGGATCCGCCCGGACGCACCGGCGGGAGCGGTCGCGCTCACCCCGGTGCGAAGCGCCCCGCTCGGGGCTTTGCAGCTCTCCGGACTGAGGGTCGCGGGAGAACCCTTCGGCGTACGCGTCAGCAGGCTCGGGCTCGCGATGGTCGAGGAGGCAGCCGATGGGCTTCAGCTCAGTGTGTGAAGCGGTGCGACGGGGAGTGAAGCTGATCGCCAAACGACTGTTTATCGTCAGGCAGACGACTATGATCACGGCATGTCCCCCTACGACCCGTCGGCCTTTCCGCCCTTCGCCGTCACCGTCGACCTGGTCGTGCTCACCGTGCGGCGCCACGCGCTCTGCGCGCTCGTGGTGCGTCGCGGTGAGCCGCCCTTCCAGGGCCGCTGGGCGCTGCCTGGCGGCTTTGTCCGGGGCGACGAGGATCTGTCGGCGGCGGCCGCGCGTGAGCTCGCCGAGGAGACCGGCCTGTGCGCCCACGACCCCGCCGACCCGGTGTCCGGCAATGGCGCCCACCTCGAACAGCTCGCCACGTACGGCGACCCGAAGCGCGACCCGCGGATGCGGGTGGTCAGCGTGGCGCATCTGGTGCTCGCTCCGGACCTCCCGGCGCCCCGGGCCGGCGGGGACGCCAACAGCGCGCGCTGGGCTCCCGTCGAAGAGCTGCTCGACCAGGAAGGCGGCTTCGGCCGGGAGGGAGAGCAGCCTGCCCCGCTCGCCTTCGATCACGCCCGGATCCTCGGGGACGGTGTGGAGCGCGCGCGATCCAAGATCGAGTACTCCTCGCTCGCCACCGCCTTCTGCCCTCCTGAGTTCACCGTGGGAGAGTTGCGCCGGGTGTACGAGGCGGTCTGGGGTGTCGCGCTCGACCCCCGGAACTTTCACCGCAAGGTGACCGGGACTCCCGGGTTCCTGGTGCCGGCGGGGGGCACCACGACCCGTCAGGGCGGCCGGCCCGCACAGTTGTTCAGGGCCGGGGGAGCGACCTTGCTCAATCCGCCGATGCTCCGTCCGGAGGTCTGACGCCCGCCGTCGGCTTGCTGTACCGAAAAGTCGGAAATGTCGCGTTATCTTGCTGCGGTAACCACTCTGCCGCCGAGCGGTCTCACCTCCCGCGAGAGAAGCGATGCTCCAGGCCATCGGACTTACCAGTGCCCCCCGCCGCGATCTCCCGCCCGCCGTGGACGACCTCACCTTCGAGGCACGGCCCGGCCGGGTCACGGCCCTCCTCGGTGCCCCGGATTCGGGCAAGACAACCGCGCTGCGGTTGATGCTGGAACTCGAACCGGGCCGCGGTGTCACGTACTTCCGCGGGCGTCCCCTGCACCGCGTCGCCCACCCCGCCCGCGAGGTGGGAGTGCTGCTCGGCGATGTACCGGGACACCCCGCCCGTACCGTCCGCAGCCAGCTGCGCATGCTGTGCGCCGCCGCGGGAGTTCCGGCGTCCCGGGCCGACGACATGCTGGACGTCGTGGGCATCTCCGGGCTGCGGGACCAGCGGCTGGGCACCCTCTCGCTCGGCATGGACCGTCGACTCGGTCTTGCCGCCGCGCTGTTGGGCGATCCGTGCACGCTCCTTCTGGACGAACCCGCCGACGGGCTCTCGCTGCGTGAGCAGAGCTGGCTGCACGGGCTGCTACGCGGCCACGCCGCACACGGTGGCACCGTGCTGTTCACCACCTCCGACCCCAAGGAGGCGGCGCGGACGGCCGACCGCGTCGTCACCATCGACCACGGCCGGCTCGTCGCCGACCAGGAGGCGGTCGACTTTGCCCGCACGCGGCTGCGCCCCCGCGTCGTCGTCAGGTCGCCGCACGCCGCCCGGCTCGGCGACCTCGTCGCCAGGGAGGCGCGCGCGGCCCAGCGCTCCGTCGAGGTGGTCGCCGAGGACGGCAACCGCCTCTCGGTGTACGGCAGCAACTGCGCGGTCATCGGCGAAACCGCGTTCCGGCACGGCATCCTCGTCCACCAACTCGCCGACGAGATCGGCGATTCCGGGCCGACCGCCAGCCCGACCGCCGGCCCGGGCGCAGCTTCGGCCGCCACCCCTGCCGCCGCTTCGGCCGCTGCCCCCGCCGAGCCCGGCCCGCCCGGTCCGTCCGGGACCTCCGACTCCTCCGCTCCCGAGGAGTCGCTCGCGCCTCCGGCCCTGCCGCATCCCGTCCGCAGCCCGCTGCGCCCGTTCCGTTACGAGCTGCGCCGTATCGCCGGGGTCAGGACGGCGCTCCTGGTGGCGGCGACTGTCCTCGTCTCCTCCGTCGTCATCGCCGTTGTCCTCGCCAGCACCGGGCACGCTCCGCTGCCCCAGGTCTTCGCCGCCTGGCCCGAGTTCTTCCCGCTGCCGCCCGCCGCCCTCGGCGCGGGTCTCCTGGGCGCACTGGCCTTCGGTGAGGAGTTCCGCTATCCCGCCCTCGCCGCCGACCGCGGCACCGTCCCCCGTCGCCTCGGCCTGCTCACGGCCAAGCTCACCGTTTCCGCCGGTGTCGCGTTGCTGCTCGCCAGCCTCTCGGTCGCCGCCGCGATGGCAGCGGTACGACTCGTGTACGGGGGGGACACGCCGCTCCCCTCCGACTGGGCCTCCCTCGCCTCGAGTTGGGCGGGGCTCACCATCGGCTGCGCCTGGGCCGGCCTGCTCGCGGCGGGCGTCTTCCGGGCGACCGCGGCCGGGCTGGCCGCGGTGCTCGCGGTGCCGGTGGTGATCGTCCCGCTCGTACAGAAGGTGATCGTGCCTCCGTCCGCTTCATCGGCGGTCGGGTTTCCGGCCCGCCTGCGGGAACTGGCGTGGGTGGAGTGGCCGCACGCCATGGACCGTTGGCTGATGGCGGCACTGCGGGTCATGGGACAACCGGTGGGTGCGGCGCTCACTCTGTCGCTGGCCGGCCTGCTTTGCGCGTATCTGTTCACAAGGCTTCGCACCAGGGCCCGTTGGTGACCGACTTGGGGTCACGCCGTGCCGAACTGGCCACAACCTCCCGGAGGGCGCCCGGTTCTTTCCGATAAGGCGTCAATTGTGGGGGTGGCTGCGATCACCCTTTCGTGTGCTTTTCACCAAAGACCTCAAGAGGCGCCTGAGCCACGCCGACAAAGGATGCGTGAGTACCCTTGCGCACACCATGATGACCGCCGCCCGCCACGCCGACGCTGGCCTCGCCGGCCCGGGCGATCTCGACCGCTACCCCTTCGCAGAGGCGCCCGGACCTGATCGCGTCGCTGCCCCCCACTGGGACGGCGCGGACGTGGAGTTGGGCCGCGTGGGCCGGCGCGCGGCGGGCAGCCGCGGCCGCGGGCTGCACGGCCAACTCGTCCAGCAGCTGGGCCAGATGATCGTCTCGGGCGACCTCGGCGCCGACCGTCCGCTCGTACCCGAAGAGATCGGCCAGCGCTTCGAGGTCTCCCGCACCGTCGTGCGCGAGTCGCTTCGCGTCCTCGAGGCCAAGGGCCTCGTCAGTGCCCGCCCGAACGTCGGCACCCGCGTGCGCCCGGTCAGTGACTGGAACCTGCTGGACCCGGACATCATCGAGTGGCGGGCCTTCGGGCCGCAGCGCGACGACCAGCGCCGTGAGCTGAACGAGCTGCGCTGGACCATCGAGCCGCTCGCCGCCCGCCTCGCCGCCGGACATGGCCGGCAGGACGTCCAGCAGCGGCTCGCCGACATGGTCGAAATCATGGGCCACGCCCTGGCGCAAGCCGACTCGGTCACCTTCGCCCGGGCCGACGCCGAGTTCCACTCGCTGCTGATCCAGGTCGCCGGCAACCGTATGCTCGAGCACCTTTCCGGGATCGTCTCCGCCGCCCTCCAGGTCTCCGGCAGCCCCATCACGGCCTGCGACCGGCCCAGCGAGACCTCGGTCGCCCACCACGCCCGGATCGCGGACGCCCTCGCCTCGGGAGACTCCCAGGGGGCCGAATCCGCGATGCGCCAGCTGCTCACCGTCCATCCGGAGGTGGAGCGCGTGGTGCCCGCACCGCGCGAGCACTGACCGCTGGGCACGGCCAGGTCGTGCGCCTGGCGGCCGTACCGCGCAGACGAGCGCGGACCAAACGCAGACGAACCGTGTGTCGGGGGGGGGGGGGGGGGGGGGGGGGGGGAGGGGGGGGGGGGGGGTGGTTGGGTGGTGGTGATTTTGTTTGGCTATGGGGTTGTTCGGTGGTCCCTTTGCTCCCCCCCCCAAACGAAACCCACCCACCACCCCCCAGCCACCTTTTTTTTCCTCCTCCCGGTCCCTCCCTCCCGACACCATTGTGGGGGCTTTATCCTCGTATGTGCCGCTTTGATGGCTTACGGGGTGTGACTCGGGCCACGCAGATTGGGCGTAACGCTCTGCGTAGTAGCGCGATGACCTAAGAGGTGATGCTCGAGGAGGGAATACAGCAGCCGCTCAGGGCGCTGTGCAGCTCCGCTGCTCCACCCCGCGCCGTCGGCCCATTCCCAGCCGTCGGTCGTCGGCTCCGGTCCAGCAGAGGACGGGGCCGGAAGCCGTTTCCATCGTTCCGAGAGGTTGTTCGTGTCGGCCAGCACATCCCGTACGCTCCCGCCGGAGATCGCCGAGTCCGAGTCTGTCATGGCGCTCATCGAGCGGGGAAAGGCTGAGGGGCAGATCGCCGGCGATGACGTGCGTCGGGCCTTCGAGGCTGACCAGATTCCGCCAACCCAGTGGAAGAATGTTCTGCGCAGCCTCAACCAGATCCTCGAGGAAGAGGGTGTGACGCTGATGGTCAGTGCCGCGGAGTCGCCCAAGCGCACCCGAAAGAGCGTCGCAGCGAAGAGCCCCGCCAAGCGCACCGCCACGAAGACCGTCCCGGCGAAGCCGGCCGCGGCCCAGACGGTGGCCGACACCCCGGCCCCGGTGGACGAGACGGTGGACGCCGTGGCGGACGAGGCCGCTGCCGCGCCCGCGAAGAAGGCCGCCGCCAAGAAGGTCGCGGCGAAGAAGGCCGCCCCGGCGAAGAAGACGGCGGCCAAGAAGACGGTGGCGAAGAAGGCCGCCGCCAAGAAGGACGACGAGATTCTCGACGAGGAGCCCGTCGAGGAGACCCCCGGCACCGGCAAGCCTGGCGCCGAGGAGGAGGAAGAGGGCGGCGAGAACAAGGGCTTCGTCCTCTCCGACGACGACGAGGACGACGCTCCGGCCCAGCAGGTGGCCGTCGCCGGTGCCACGGCCGACCCGGTCAAGGACTACCTCAAGCAGATCGGCAAGGTGCCCCTCCTCAACGCCGAGCAGGAGGTGGAGCTCGCCAAGCGCATCGAGGCCGGTCTCTTCGCCGAGGACAAGCTGGCGAACTCCGACAAGCTCGCGCCGAAGCTCAAGCGCGAGCTGGAGATCATCGCCGAGGACGGCCGCCGCGCCAAGAACCACCTGCTCGAGGCCAACCTCCGCCTGGTCGTCTCGCTGGCCAAGCGCTACACCGGCCGCGGCATGCTCTTCCTGGACCTGATCCAGGAGGGCAATCTGGGCCTGATCCGCGCGGTCGAGAAGTTCGACTACACCAAGGGCTACAAGTTCTCCACCTACGCGACCTGGTGGATCCGGCAGGCGATCACCCGCGCCATGGCCGACCAGGCCCGCACCATCCGCATCCCGGTGCACATGGTCGAGGTCATCAACAAGCTCGCGCGCGTCCAGCGCCAGATGCTCCAGGACCTGGGCCGTGAGCCCACCCCGGAGGAGCTGGCCAAGGAGCTCGACATGACCCCGGAGAAGGTCATCGAGGTCCAGAAGTACGGCCGCGAGCCGATCTCGCTGCACACTCCGCTCGGCGAGGACGGCGACAGCGAGTTCGGTGACCTGATCGAGGACTCCGAGGCGGTCGTGCCGGCCGACGCGGTCAGCTTCACGCTCCTCCAGGAGCAGCTGCACTCGGTCCTGGACACCCTGTCCGAGCGCGAGGCGGGCGTCGTGTCGATGCGCTTCGGCCTCACCGACGGCCAGCCGAAGACGCTGGACGAGATCGGCAAGGTCTACGGCGTGACGCGCGAGCGCATCCGCCAGATCGAGTCCAAGACCATGTCGAAGCTGCGCCACCCGTCCCGCTCCCAGGTGCTGCGCGACTACCTCGACTAGGTCGCCCCCGCGGTTCCGCCGAGGGCCCGGAGTCTCCGCCACGAGACTCCGGGCCCTCGGCGTTCGCAGGTGCGCCCGCGGGCGGAGCGGACGACTCTGGGTGAGCAATGCACACACAGAGTCAGGAGGCCGCATGCGTCGTCCCTTTGCCCGAGCCCTGACAGGTGCACTGGCCATACTGGCGGGGACAGTCGTGTCACCGCTGGTCTCAGCCGTCCCGGCGGCTGCCGACGGTGTCGTCATCGGCGGCCGGCCCGTGAGCCTCAGCGAGAGCCCGTGGGCGGTCGCCCTCTCCAGCCGTGACCGGTTCGGGGGTATCCGGGCCGGACAGTTCTGCGGAGGCGTGGTGGTGGCTCCCACGAAAGTGCTGACCGCGGCCCACTGCCTGAGCCGGGAGGCGCTCGGCGTACCCCTCGGCTCGGTCCGGGACCTCAAGGTCATCGCCGGCAGGGTGGAGCTGCTCGGTTCCGGCGGCAGTGAGATCCCGGTGAGCGGTACCTGGATCAATCCGGGGTACGACACCGTCTCGAACGCCGGTGATCTTGCCGTTCTGACACTTTCGGTGCCCGTGCCCGCCAGTGGTGTACTGCCGATGGCCGGACCGGGCGACTCCGCGTACGCACCCGGGCCGGGGGCGGCTGTGTACGGCTGGGGGGACACGTCAGGGGTCGGGAATTACGCCTTCTCGCTCCGCGCGGCCTCGGTGAGTGTGCTGCCGGACACGGTGTGCGAGACCGCATACCCGGGCGACGCCTACGGCAGGTTTGTCGCAGCGTCGATGGTGTGTGCCGGCGATCCGCACGGACGGACGGACGCCTGCCAGGGGGACAGCGGGGGACCGCTGGTCGTACGAGGCCGGCTGATCGGCCTGGTCTCCTGGGGGCGTGGCTGCGGGCGGGCGGACAGCCCGGGCGTCTACACGCGGATCGCGCCGCTGGCGGCGGCTGTGGCCGCACAGGGCTGATCGCAGAGCGTTCCGGCGTACGCCAGATCATGGCGTACGCCTCCGTCAGCGCCGGTCCGCGGCGCACGACGCACCAGAACGGGCGGCCTCCCCGGCACGCGGGGAGCGCCGCCCGTAGCCCGGTCCGGGACCGGTACTGGCTCGTCGTAGGTGCGAGGTCTCAGTGTTCCTCGTCGTCGGCGGAGGCCGGGGCGGCGGTCAGCCGCTCAGTCTCGTCCTGTATTTCAGCGGCGATCTTCTTGAGTTCCGGCTCGAACTTGCGTCCGTGGTGGGCGCAGAAGAGCAGTTCACCGCCGCTCATCAGGACGACACGCAGGTATGCCTGGGCTCCGCAACGGTCGCATCGGTCAGCGGCCGTCAGGGGGCTCGCGGGGGTCAGAACAGTAGTCACGTCGCCTCTTCTCTAGCTCGACGAGCTGTCGTACCAGGGTCAACATCCAACCAGGCCGAAAACGTTCCCGCTCGCGGCTTTTCCTCGAAACTTCCTTCCGAAGTGGCTGACTGCTGCCGGTTGGCGGCGAATGGACCGTATCGCTTGGCTCTACGGTTTCGCATTGCTTGTCTCGGTCTTCCTCCCGGCCGGCTTGCCGGTTGTTCATGAGGACGTGCCCGGAGCCTAAATGGTTCATGCCTGGAAGGGAACGTGATGTTTGCTTCACTCCATCGAGAGATCGAACATTCATACGACCCTGGACTACTCTGAGGGTTCACGAGGGTGGCGTTACATCGGCTCTACCAGGCCTCGGTACCCTCTGACGGGCGACCCAGCCACCCCTGGGCCCGACCGGGCCAGAAAAGAAATTCAGCGAGGAGCGAACTGCGTGACCGCCGACACGTCCGTGCCTTCCACTGCGCTGTTGACCGGAGCAGACCGTGACGGCTCCAACTACACCGCGCGGCACCTTCTCGTTCTCGAAGGCCTCGAGGCGGTGCGCAAGCGCCCCGGCATGTACATCGGGTCCACCGACAGCCGCGGCCTGCTGCACTGCCTCTGGGAGATCATCGACAACTCCGTCGACGAAGCCCTCGGTGGCTATTGTGACCACATCGAGGTCGTCCTGCACGAGGACGGCTCCGTCGAGGTCAAGGACAACGGCCGGGGCATCCCGGTCGACGTCGAGCCGAAGACCGGCCTGTCCGGCATCGAGGTCGTGATGACCAAGCTGCACGCCGGCGGAAAGTTCGGCGGCGGCTCGTACGCCGCCTCCGGCGGTCTGCACGGCGTCGGCGCCTCCGTGGTCAACGCGCTCTCCGCCCGGCTGGACGTCGAGGTCGACCGCAACAGCGCCACGCACTCGATCAGCTTCCGCCGCGGGGTTCCCGGCATCTTCACCGAACAGGGCCCCGACGCGCCCTTCGACCCGGTGAGCGGGCTGCGAAAGGGCAAGCGCGTGCCCAAGACCCGGACCGGCACGCGCGTGCGCTACTGGGCCGACCGGCAGATCTTCCTCAAGGACGCCAAGCTGTCCCTGGACACGCTGTACCAGCGGGCCCGGCAGACCGCGTTCCTGGTGCCCGGGCTCACCATCGTCGTCCGCGACGAGCGCGGCATCGACGGGGCCGGCAAGACCGAGGAGATCTTCCGCTTCGACGGCGGCATCAGCGAATTCTGTGAGTACCTCGCACAGGACAAGGCCGTCTGCGACGTGCTCCGGCTGACCGGCCACGGCATCTTCAAGGAGACCGTCCCGGTCCTCGACGACCGCGGCCACATGACCCCCACCGAGGTCACCCGCGAGCTCGGCGTCGACATCGCGCTGCGCTGGGGCACCGGGTACGACGCGCAGGTCAAGTCCTTCGTCAACATCATCGCCACCCCCAAGGGCGGCACCCACGTCTCCGGATTCGAGCGGTCCATCACCAGGACCGTCAACGAGGTGCTGCGCTCCGCCAAGCTGCTGCGCGTCGCCGAGGACGACGTGGTCAAGGACGACGCCATGGAGGGGCTCACTGCGGTCGTGACCGTGCGACTGGCCGAGCCGCAGTTCGAGGGCCAGACCAAGGAGGTCCTGGGCACGTCGGCGGCCACGCGTATCGTCGCCAATGTCGTCGCCAAGGAGCTGAAGGCGTTCCTGACCTCCACCAAGCGGGACGACAAGCAGCAGGCCCGCGCGGTCATGGAGAAGATCGTCGCGGCCGCCCGTACCCGGATCGCGGCCCGCCAGCACAAGGAGGCGCAGCGCCGTAAGACCGCGCTGGAGTCCTCCTCGCTGCCCGCGAAGCTCGCCGACTGCCGCAGTGACGACGTGGACCGCAGCGAGCTCTTCATCGTCGAGGGAGACTCCGCGCTGGGTACCGCCAAGCTTGCGCGGAACTCCGAATTCCAGGCGCTGCTGCCGATCCGGGGCAAGATCCTCAACGTCCAGAAGTCCTCCATCTCGGACATGCTGAAGAACACCGAGTGTGGCGCGATCATCCAGGTCATAGGAGCGGGCTCGGGCCGGACTTTCGACATCGACGCCGCGCGCTACGGCAAGATCGTGCTCCTGGTCGACGCCGACGTCGACGGCGCGCACATCCGCTGCCTGCTGCTCACGCTCTTCCAGCGCTACATGCGCCCCATGGTCGAGGCGGGCCGGGTGTTCGCCGCCGTGCCGCCGCTGCACCGGATCGAGCTGGTCCAGCCCAAGAAGGGCCAGGACAAGTACGTCTACACGTACTCGGACAACGAGCTGCGCACCACGCTGCTGGAGTTCCAGCGCAAGGGCGTGCGTTTCAAGGACTCGATCCAGCGCTACAAGGGCCTCGGCGAGATGGACGCCGACCAGCTGGCGGAGACCACGATGGACCCCCGGCACCGCACCCTCCGGCGCATCAACATCGGCGACCTGGACGCGGCGGAACAGGTCTTCGACCTGCTCATGGGCAACGAGGTCGCTCCCCGCAAGGAGTTCATCACCAGCTCGGCCGCGACGCTGGACCGCTCGCGCATCGACGCCTGACCGGACGGCACGCTCCGGGCGGGGTTCCCCGTTTCATCACCTGATGGGGTGAAGAGCAGGGAGAGAAGAGTCCGGGATCTTCCCGTTCTGCACATCCTTGGGCACGCGGCCAGTGCGGCGGCGGGCAAGGAGAGTGTGGTGGAGAAGCACGAAGGGCGTGATGCCGGAACGATCCGGCTGGACGACCCCTGGTACGACGCGCTTGCCTCCGGCTGGGGTGAACTGGACGCTGCGGGCGCCCCCGCGCCCGCAGCGCCCCCCGCGCCTGCCGGCCCCGACCGGGGCCACAGCCCGGCCGACATCTATCTGGAGGTTCAGCGCAGCGCCGCCTTCCAGGAGGTGCGCAGCCGCTACCGCAGATTCGTGGTGCCCGCAGTCCTCGCCTTCTTCACCTGGTACGTGGCCTACGTCGTCGCCGCGACCACGGCACCGGCGCTGATGGCCCGCCCCGTCGCCGGGGCCGTGAACGTCGCCATGCTCGCCGGACTCGGCCAGTTCCTCTCCACCTTCCTGCTGACGTGGGCGTACGCGCGGCATGCACGGCTGCGCCGCGACCGGGCAGCGCTCGATCTCCGCTGGGTCGTCTTCGAGCAGAACCGGGCCCAGGAACTGACGCGGGGGAAGGGACGTTGAGCAGATTGAGCAGCGACCACCAGACCCTCGCGCTGCTGCTGTTCAGCGCCTTCATCGCCGTGACGCTGGCGATCACGACGTGGGTGAGCCGCAACCGGCATGGTTCCGCCGAGGAGTTCTACGCGGGAGGACGGCTGTTCTCTCCCATGGAGAACGGTTTCGCCATCGCCGGCGACTACATGTCGGCAGCCTCCTTCCTCGGTATCTCCGGTCTGATCGCCCTGTTCGGCTACGACGGCCTGCTGTACTCCGTCGGCTTCCTGGTCGCCTGGCTCGTGGTCCTCATGCTCGTCGCCGAACTGGTCCGCAACTGCGGGCGGTTCACGCTCGCCGACGTGGTGGTCGCGCGGATGGCCGAGCGCCCGGTGCGGATCGCCTCGGGCACCTCGTCCGTCACCGTCTCCGTGCTCTACCTGGTCGCCCAGATGGTCGGTGCGGGCAGCCTGGTGGCGCTGTTGCTGGGCGGGACCAGCGAGGCCGCCCGCGCCTGGACCGTGGTCGGTGTGGGCGCGCTGATGGTGATCTACGTGTCGTTCGGCGGAATGCGCGCCACCACATGGATCCAGATCGTCAAAGCCGTGCTGCTGATGGGCGGCGCGATCGCGCTCACCGTGCTCGTACTGGTGCGTTTCCACGGCGACTTCAACCAGCTGCTCATGTCCGCCGCCGATCGCAGTGGCCACGGCAAGGACTTCCTGGCCCCCGGCCTCAAGTACGGCGGGGACTGGACCGCGCGGCTGGACTTCATCAGCCTCGGACTCGCGCTCGTCCTGGGCACGGCCGGGCTGCCGCACATCCTGTCGCGCTTCTACACCGTGCCGACCGCGCGCGCCGCCCGCCGCTCGGTCGTCTGGGCCATCGGACTCATCGGCAGCTTCTACCTGATGACGATCGTGCTCGGGTTCGGCGCGGCCGCGGTGGTCGGCCCGGACGAGGTACGGGCCTCCAACGCCGCGGGGAACACGGCGGTTCCGCTGCTCGCGCTGGATATGGGCGGGGGCGCGGGTACCACTGGCGGAACGGTTCTCTTCGCCGTGGTCGCGGCGATCGCCTTCGCCACGATCCTGGCCGTCGTCGCGGGCATCACCCTCGCCTCCTCGGCCTCCGTCGCGCACGACCTGTACGCCTCGCTGCGGCGCCGCCGCGCCAGGCAGCAGTACAGCGAGGTCGCGGTGGCGAGGATGGCGGCGGTGGGGATCGGGGCGGCCGCCATCGGGCTCGGACTGCTCGCCCAGGACCTCAACGTGGCGTTCCTGGTCGGGCTCGCTTTCGCCGTCGCCGCTTCGGCGAATTTGCCGGTGCTGCTGTACTCGCTGTTCTGGCGGGGCTTCACCACGCGTGGCGCGGTCTGGTCGGTGTACGGGGGGCTCGTCCCGGCGGTGCTGCTGGTGTTGTTCTCGCCCGTGGTGTCGGGCAGTCCGGACGCGCTGTTCCCCGGCGTCGACTTCCATGTCTTCCCGCTGCAGAACCCCGGTCTGATCTCCATCCCGCTGGGTTTCCTGGCCGGCTGGATCGGTACGGTCACCTCGCACGAGCCGCCGGACGCGGCCAAGCACGCGGAGACGGAGGTCCGTTCGCTGACCGGGGCCGGAGCGGTCTAGACCCCGTCCCAGAGGCTGTACTGGAGCCCCTAGAGGCCGGCCGCCCAGGTGTAGCGGTGCTCGGGGCGGCCTGTCTCGCCGTACTTGAGGCCGAGCCGGACCCTGCCCGTACGCTCCAGCAGTTTGAGGTAGCGCTGGGCCGTCTGCCGGCTCAACCCTGCCCGCTGCGCGATCTGCTGGGTCGAGAGCGGGCCTTCGGCGGTCAGCAGCACCTGGCGCACCACCTCCGCGGTGGCGGGGGAGTGCCCCTTCGGCAGCGTGGCGGGGTCGGCCTGGGCAGTCGCGAGGGCCCCGAAGATACGGTCCACCTGGTCCTGTTCGGCCTCGCCGCCGCCCCCGTCGAGGGTGCGGCGCAGCGCGGAGTACGCCTCGAGTTTGGCCCGCAGGCCGGCGAAGGTGAACGGCTTCACCAGGTACTGGAGCGCGCCGTGCCGCATGGCCGACTGGACGGTGGCGACATCGCGGGCCGCGGTGACCATGATCACGTCGGTGTGGTGGCCGAGCTGACGCAGCCTCCGTGCGAGCGCGAGGCCGTTCTCGTCCGGGAGGTAGTGGTCCAGCAGGACGAGATCGACGTGAACTCCCTCGATGACGGCGAGTGCCTCGGCCGCGGAGTGCGCCCGGCCGGCGACCCGGAAGCCGGGAACCTTCTCGACATACGCGGCGTTGATCTGGGCAACCCGCTTGTCGTCGTCCACGACCAGTACCTCGATCTCACGGCTCACACCGTTCATGGTGCACCGCCGGCCGCCGCAGCCAGCCCGGCGTCGGTCAGCGCCTCGGGCAGTACGACGGAGAACTCCGCGCCGCCGTCCACGCCCGGGGACACCCGTGCACTGCCGCCCTGCCGTTCGGCCAGCCTGCGTACCAGGGCGAGGCCGAGGCCCCGCTTGCCGTGCGCCGGAACCTCCTTGGTGGACCAGCCCTCGGTGAAGATCAACTCCCGCTGTTCCTCGGGAACGCCGGGCCCGCTGTCGCACACCCGCAGTACGGCCGTACGCCCCTCCGCCCGGAGCTCGACCTCCACCCGGGGGCCGGCGGAGCCGGCCGAGGCGTCCAGGGCGTTGTCGACGAGATTGCCGACGATGGTGACCAGCCCCCGCGGATCCACCAGCCGGTCGGGAAGGCGGGTGGCGTCCGCGAGGGTCAGGGAGACGCCCCGCTCCGCCGCGACCGTCGCCTTGCCGACCAGCAGCGCGGCCAGCAGCGGGTCGTGGATCTTCTCGGTGACCTGCTCCGCCGTGGCGCGGTGAACATCCACGACCTCCGTCACGAACTCCACCGCCTCCTCGTGCATCTCCAGCTCGAGCAGGCCGAGCAGGGTGTGCATCCGGTTGGCGTGCTCATGGTCCTGAGCGCGCAGTGCGTCGATCAGGCCGCGGGTGGAGTCCAGCTCGCGGCCGAGCTGCTCCAGCTCCGTGCGGTCGCGCAGCGTGGCGACGGCCCCGCCGTCGTCGGTCGGCTTCCGGTTGGCCACCAGGACCCGCCGGCCACGGACGGTCAGCAGGTCCTTGCCGGTGATCCGGCCGGTCAGCACATCGGTGGTCCGGCCGGCGCCGAGCACCTCGTCGAGCGGCCGCCCGATGGCTTCGGAGCCGAGCCCCAGCAGCCGCTGGGCCTCGTCGTTCATCAGCCGCACCCGGCCGGCCGCGTCCAGCGCGACGACGCCCTCCCGGATGGAGTGCAGCATCGCCTCGCGCTCGGCCAGCAGGGCGGAGATATCGGAAAAAGCCAGGTCATGGGTCTGCCGCTGAATTCTGCGGGAGATCAGATAGGCGGCCAGGGCGCCCACCGCGAGAGCCCCTCCCGCGTACGCGAACAGGCCCGGGATCGCGGCCAGCAGCCGGTCGCGGACGCTGTCGTACTCGATGCCGACCGAGACCGCACCCACGATCCGGTCCGACGCGTCCCGCAGCGGGACCTTGCCGCGTGCGGAGCGGCCGAGCGTACCGCTGTCGATCTCCATGACCTCGCGGCCCGCCAGCGGCTCGCTGGGGTCGGTGGAGACGAGCCGGCCTATCTCCCGGGGATTGGGGTGCGACCAGCGCACGCCTCGCCGGTCGACGACCACGACGTACTCGGCGCCGGTGGCGACCCTGATCCGCTCGGCCTCGGCCTGCACCGGATTATCCGGGGCCGGCCGGGAACCCAGTACCTGCCCGGCGAGTCCCGGCTGCGCGGCGGTGGTCTGCGCGATGGCCAGCGCGCGCCGCATCGCCTGGTCGTCGAGCTGCGCGCTGAGCGGCGCGAGGAACAGGCCGGTGGCCAGCACGGCGACCCCCGCGGCGATGGCCAGCTGCATCAGCAGTACCTGGGAGAAGACGCGCTGCGGCCAGCCGAAGCGTCGGCGTCTGGGGTGTCCGGTGCTCCCCGCCTGTCCTGGTCCGGTCGGTGCGGCGCTCATGTCTATGAACGTTAAGGGCCCGGCCTCCCCATCCGAAATGCCAGGCCTGATGCGTGGCAGTATCGACAGCCGTTCCGTATCCGAGGAGGCACAGGCGTGACCAGGACCCCCATTCCCGTCATCGTGCTCGCCGGGTTCCTGGGGTCCGGGAAGACCACCCTCCTCAACCACCTGCTCAGCCGGCGCGGCGGCAACCGGATCGGCGCCGTCGTCAACGACTTCGGGGCGATCGAGATCGACGCCATGACGCTGGCGGGCCAGGCCGGCTCGACCGTCTCCCTCGGCAACGGCTGTATGTGCTGCGCCGTCGACGGGAGCGAACTCGACGTCTATCTGGAGAAGCTGACCAGCCCCTCGGCCCGGCTCGACGTCATCGTCATCGAGGCGAGCGGCCTCGCCGAGCCGCAGGAACTGGTCCGCATGATCCTCGCCAGTGACAACCCCCGGGTGATGTACGGCGGCCTGGTCGAGGTCGTCGATGCCGCCGAGTTCGACGCGACCCGGGAGCGGCACCCCGAGATCGACCGGCACCTGGGGATCGCCGATCTCGTCGTGCTCAACAAGACGGACCGGGCGCCGGAAGCGGCACGGACGCGCATGCACGAGGTGATCGGACGGCTGAGCCCCGGTACGCCGGTGATCCAGGCGTCGTACGGACGGATCGACCCCGAGCTGCTCTTCGAGTGCAAGCCCAGGGCGGAAGTGGTGGGCCAGCTCTCCTTCGAGGACCTGGAACAGCACGACGACGACCCCGACCACCATCACGACGGAGATTCGGGGCATCTGCACGCGGCGTACGAAAGTGTCGACTTCGTCTCGTCGCAGCCGATGAACCCGCGCCGGCTCATGGACTTCCTCGACACCCGCCCCGACGGTCTCTACCGCATCAAGGGCTTCGTCGACTTCGGTGCGGCCGACCCCCGCAACCGCTTCGGGCTGCACGCGGTCGGCCGGTTTCTGCGCTTCACCCCGGAGCCGTGGCCCAGGGACGAGCAGCCCCTCACCCAGCTGGTGCTGATCGGATCAGGCGTCGACGCCGACGCACTGCGCAGGGCCCTGGAGGCATGCCGGGAGACCCGGCCTCCGCAGGACGCCGCCGACGAGCGGAACATGTGGGGCGTCCTGCGGTTCGTACAGCAGTCGTGACCGGTACCGGCCCGCAGCCGTGACCGGTGCCCGGTTACACCGGGCCCGCCAGCGACGCCACCGCCACCGTCAGCGGCGTGCCCGAGCCGTCGCGGCGCGGGTCCGGGGCCGGTAGCTCGGCCGGCGTGCCGTTCGCCGTGGCCGCCCGGGCCGGCGCCTCTCCCGCCCAGGCGAGGACCAGCACGTCCTCGCCCTTCAGGAAGCGCTGGCAGCGCACTCCGCCCGTCGCCCGGCCCTTGCGCGGGTACTGGTCGAAGGGGGTGAGCTTCGCCGTCCGTACGGAGTCGTCGAGCGTGCCGTGGGTTGCGGCCACCGTGAACACCACCGCTTCGGCGGCCGGGTCGACCGCCGAGAAGTGGATCACCTTCGCGCCCGCCGTCAGCTTGATCCCCGCCATCCCGCCGGCCGGCCGGCCCTGCGGCCTGACCTGTCCCGCCGGATACCGCAGCAGCTGGGCGTCGTCGGTGATGAAGACCAGGTCCTCCTCGCCCGTACGCAGCTCCACCGCTCCGACGATCCGGTCACCGTCCCGCAGTCCGATGACCTCCAGCTCGTCCTTGTTGGCCGGGTAGTCCGGGACGACGCGCTTGACGACCCCCTGCTCGGTGCCGATCGCCAGCCCCGGTGAGGCCTCGTCGAGGGTGGTCAGGCAGACGACCTTCTCGCCGGTCTCCAGCGTCAGGAACTCCGAAACCGGAGCGCCGCCCGCCAGATTCGGCGCCGACGCCGTGCCCGGCAGTTGCGGAAGGTCGATCACCGGCAGCCGCAGCAGCCGGCCGGCCGAGGTGACCACACCGACGTCCGCGCGGGCCGTGGCCAGGACGGACGAGACGATCACATCGTGCTTGGTCCGCTTGTCGCCGGCTTCGGCCGGCTCGCCCGTGACCGTCCGCGCCAGCAGCCCGCTCGAGGAGAGCAGCACCCGGCACGGGTCGTCCGCCACCTCCAGCGGCACCGCCGCGACAGGTGCGCCCGCGGACTCCAGCAGGACCGTCCGCCGGTCGGTGCCGAACTTCTTGGCCACCGCGGTCAGTTCGGCGGAGACCAGCTTGCGCAGCTCGGCGTCCGACTCCAGGATCCCGGTCAGCTCGTCGATCTCGCCGGTCAGCCGGTCGCGCTCCGACTCCAGCTCGATCCGGTCGAACCTGGTCAGCCGGCGCAGCGGGGTGTCCAGGATGTACTGGGTCTGGATCTCGCTCAGCGAGAAGTGCTCGATCAGCCGCTCCTTGGCCTGAGCCGAGTTGTCGCTGGACCGGATGAGGCGGATGACCTCGTCGATGTCGAGCAGCGCCACCAGCAGGCCCTCGACCAGGTGCAGCCGGTCCCGCCGCTTGGTCCGGCGGAACTCGCTGCGCCGCCGGACGACCTCGAAGCGGTGGTCGAGGTAGACCTCCAGCAGCTCCTTGAGGCCCAGCGTCAGCGGCTGCCCGTCGACCAGAGCCACGTTGTTGATACCGAAGGACTCCTCCATCGGCGTCAGCTTGTAGAGCTGCTCCAGCACGGCCTCCGGGTGGAAGCCGTTCTTGATCTCGATCACCAGGCGCAGTCCGTGCGCCCGGTCGGTGAGGTCCTTGACGTCCGCGATGCCCTGCAGCTTTTTCGAACCGACCAGGTCCTTGATCTTGGCGATCACCTTCTCCGGTCCGACCGCGAAGGGCAGTTCGGTGACGACGAGGCCCTTGCGGCGCGCGGTGACGTTCTCCACCGTCGCCGTGGCGCGGATCTTGAAGGTGCCCCGGCCGCTCTCGTACGCGTCCTTGATTCCCGCGAGCCCCACGATCCGCCCGCCGGTCGGCAGGTCGGGCCCGGGCACGAACCGCATCAGGGTCTCCAGGTCGGCGCCCGGGTGCTTGATCAGATGCCGGGCGGCCGCGATCACCTCACCCAGGTTGTGCGGCGGCATGTTGGTCGCCATGCCGACCGCGATCCCGGAGGCGCCGTTGACCAGGAGGTTCGGGTACGCCGCCGGCAGCGCGACCGGCTCCCGCTCCTGACCGTCGTAGTTCGGCGAGAAGTCGACCGTGTCCTCGTCGATCGACTCGGTCATCAGCGAGGTCGCGTCGGCCATCCGGCACTCGGTGTACCGCATGGCGGCCGGCGGGTCGTCGTTGCCGAGCGAGCCGAAGTTTCCGTGCCCGTCGACCAGCGGCAGCCGCATCGAGAACGGCTGCGCCATGCGCACGAGCGCGTCGTAGATGGAGGCGTCACCGTGCGGGTGCAGCTTGCCCATCACCTCACCCACGACGCGGGCGCACTTCACATAGCCGCGGTCGGGGCGCAGGCCCATCTCGTTCATCTGGTAGACGATGCGACGGTGGACGGGCTTCATGCCGTCGCGGGCGTCCGGAAGGGCCCGCGAGTAGATCACCGAGTACGCGTACTCGAGGAAGGAGCCCTGCATTTCGTCGACAACGTCGATGTCGAGGATCCTCTCCTCGAAATCCTCCGGTGGCGGGGTCTTCGTGCTGCGGCGGGCCATCGCTGCTGCGGCTCCTTCACCAACATGGTCTGGATCTGTCGCGACCATTGTGGACCGCTCGACTGACAACGCCGACCTCGACCCTCCCCGTTCCCTGTTCAGCGGGTGTTCCATCGCAGGAGTGATCCCCGGTAAGGGTGCTCCGGAACGGGAACTTCGCCAGGTGTCGGCACGCTTGCATACAGTGGCAGGACTGTTTCTGGTGACGCAGTCATCACGCGATCGAAGGGACGTACATGCCCATGGGTCACACGGCCACAGCGCAGGCCGGTTCCGGCGGCCTGACAGCGACCGAGCACCGCCTGGCCAACGGGCTGCGTGTGGTGCTCTCCGAGGACCACCTGACCCCGGTCGCCGCGGTCTGCCTCTGGTACGACGTCGGCTCACGGCACGAGGTCAAGGGCCGCACCGGCCTCGCCCACCTCTTCGAGCACCTGATGTTCCAGGGCTCGAAGAACGTCCCGGGCAACGGCCACTTCGAACTGGTCCAGGGTGCGGGCGGCTCGCTCAACGGCACCACCAGCTTCGAGCGCACCAACTACTTCGAGACCATGCCCGCGCACCAGCTGGAACTGGCCCTGTGGCTCGAGGCCGACCGGATGGGCTCGCTGCTCACCGCGCTCGACGACGAGTCCATGGAGAACCAGCGCGACGTCGTCAAGAACGAGCGCCGCCAGCGCTACGACAACGTCCCGTACGGCACGGCGTTCGAGAAGCTGACCGCCCTCGCGTACCCCGAGGGCCACCCGTACCACCACACGCCGATCGGCTCGATGGCCGACCTGGACGCCGCCTCCCTGGAGGACGCGCGGAACTTCTTCCGTACCTACTACGCGCCGAACAACGCGGTGCTGTCCGTCGTCGGTGACATCGACTCCGCGGCGACGCTGGCCTGGATCGAGAAGTACTTCGGCTCGATCCCCTCCCACGACGGCAAGCAGGCGCCGCGGGACGGCTCGCTGCCGGACGTCATCGGCGAGCAGCTGCGCGAGGAGATCGTGGAGGAGGTGCCGGCCCGCGCGCTGATGGCCGCCTACCGCCTCCCGCAGGACGGCAGCCGCGAGTGCGACGCCGCCGACCTGGCGCTCACCGTTCTCGGTGGCGGCGAGTCCTCCCGGCTGCACAACCGGCTGGTCCGCCGCGACCAGACGGCCGTGGCCGCCGGCTTCGGCCTGCTACGGCTGGCCGGCGCACCCTCCCTCGGCTGGCTGGACGTGAAGACGTCCGGCGGCGTCGAGGTACCGACGATCGAGGCCGCGGTCGACGACGAGCTCGCCCGCTTCGCCGCCGAGGGTCCCACGGCGGAGGAGATGGAGCGCGCCCAGGCCCAGCTGGAGCGCGAGTGGCTGGACCGGCTCTCCACGGTCGCCGGCCGCGCCGATGAACTCTGCCGGTACGCCGTGCTGTTCGGCGACCCGCAGCTCGCCCTGACCGCCGTACAGCGGGTTCTCGACATCACCGCCGAAGAGGTGCAGGCCGTGGCCGCGGCCCGGCTGCGCCCCGACAACCGGGCGGTCCTCGTGTACGAACCCGTGGCCGCGGAAGACGCGGAGGACGCGGACGACGCCGAGGGCACGAACGAGAACGGCACCGAAGGGGCGCAGCAGTGAGCGACGCAGAGATCACCAGCATGGAGTTCCACCCGCAGCCCCAGGCGGGCGAAGCCAAGCCGTGGGCCTTCCCGGCCCCCGAGCGCGCCACCCTGGACAACGGCCTGACCGTGCTCCGCTGCCACCGCCCCGGCCAGCAGGTCGTCGCGGTCGAGATCATCCTCGACGCGCCGCTGGACGCCGAGCCGGACGGCCTCGACGGTGTGGCCACGATCATGGCCCGCGCCCTGTCCGAGGGCACCGACAAGCACACCGCCGAGGAGTTCGCCGCGGAACTGGAGCGGTGCGGCGCCACGCTGGACGCGCACGCCGACCATCCGGGCGTCCGGGTCTCCCTCGAAGTGCCCGCCTCCCGGCTGCCGAAGGCCCTCGGGCTGCTCGCGGAGGCGCTGCGGGCCCCCGCGTTCGCCGACAGCGAGGTGGACCGCCTGGTGCGCAACCGGCTCGACGAGATCCCGCACGAGCTGGCCAACCCGTCCCGCCGCGCGGCCAAGCAGCTCTCCGCGGAGCTGTTCCCCGCAGACGTCCGGATGTCGCGCCCGAGGCAGGGCAGCGAGGAGACGGTCGCGCGGATCGACTCCGCGGCCGTAAGGGGCTTCTACGAGGCCTACGTTCGCCCCGCCACGACCACCGCGGTGGTCGTCGGCGACTACACCGGTACCGACCTGGACGCCGTCCTCGCCGAGACCCTGGGCGCCTGGACCGGGGGCTCCGCGCAGCCGCGCCCGGTGCCGCCGGTGACCGCCGACGACACCGGCCGCGTGGTGATCGTGGACCGCCCCGGCGCCGTGCAGACCCAGCTGTTGCTCGGCCGTATCGGCCCCGACCGGCACGACCGGGTCTGGGCGGCCCAGGTGCTGGGCACGTACTGCCTCGGCGGCACGCTCACCTCCCGGCTGGACCGCGTCCTGCGGGAGGAGAAGGGCTACACGTACGGCGTCCGGGCGTTCGGCCAGGTGCTGCGGTCCGCACCCGACGGCACGGGCGCGGCCATGCTCGCCATCAGCGGCTCGGTCGACACCCCGCACACCGGCCCGGCGCTGGAGGACCTCTGGACGGTGCTGCGCACGCTCGCCGCCGAGGGCCTCACCGACGCCGAACGCGACGTCGCCGTACAGAACTTGGTGGGTGTCGCCCCGCTGAAGTTCGAGACGGCCGCGGCCGTCGCCGGCACGCTCGCCGACCAGGTGGAGCAGCATCTGCCGGACGACTACCAGGCGCAGTTGTACGTACGGCTGGCCGAAACGGGCACGGTGGAAGCCACCGCGGCGGCCGTCAGCGCGTTCCCGGTCGACCGGCTGGTGACCGTCCTGGTGGGTGACGCGTCGCAGATCGAGGAGCCGGTGAAGGCGCTCGGCATCGGCGAAGTGACTGTTGTCACCGGCTGATCGGCCGTAAGCGGCAGTAAGACGGACAAGAGGGACCCCGGTGGCCGGCGAGCCACCGGGGTCCTCCCATATGTCCGGATTGTTGCGGAGGTTGGGTGTCTGGCCTGTGGCGTGCGCTACAAAAAACCGTGTCTGTTTGGTGATTGACAGATGAGCCGCTTAGCGTCTGTCCGGCTGTTCGTCAGATGTGAGCGTCGCACCCGCGGCACCGGGCAGCCATCGCCGAGTCCCCGTCAGGCGCGAGCCTGGGGAGCCGGGGACCCACGCAGTCCCTGGGGTGAATCGGGCCTCCTCGCCAGAGGAAGCCCGTAGGAGACCTTCCTGCTCCGAACCCGTCAGCTAACCCGGTAGGCGAGAAGGAAGGAAAGGATCAGCCTCTTCATGGCGTTCACCCGTGCCACCGGGAAGCACCGTCGTCCGAGCCGTATGACGCGCAAGAGCGCGAACATCGCAGGCATCGCCACCCTCGCCACCGCGGGCGTCGTCGGCACCCTGAGCTCGCCGGCCTTCGCCGCCGCCGAGCCGGCGGCCGCGACGGTCGAGGACACCGGCCTCAACGCCATCGTCGTCGCCGACACCCTGGCCGACCAGATCGACGCCCAGGCGCAGGCCCAGCAGCAGGCCGCCGAGGCGGCCGCCGCCAAGGCGAAGGCCGAGGCCGAGGCGAAGAAGCGGGCCGAGGAGGCCAAGCGCAAGGCCGAGGCGAAGGCCAAGGCGGAGCGCGAGGCCAAGGAGCGCGCCGCCCGTGAGGCCGAGCGCAAGCGCCTGAACAGCTATGTCTCCCCGATCGCCGGCTCGTACGTCTCCACCTCCTACCAGGCGGGCGGCGCCGCCTGGTCCTCCGGCAGCCACACCGGTGTCGACTTCCACGCGGCCTCCGGCACCACCGTGCGGGCCGTGGGCATGGGCACCGTCGTCGAGGCCGGCTGGGGCGGCGCGTACGGCAACAACGTCGTGATCAAGATGAACGACGGCACCTACACCCAGTACGGCCACCTGTCCTCCCTCTCGGTGTCCGTCGGCGAGTCCGTCACCCCGGGGCAGCAGATCGGCCTCTCCGGCTCGACGGGCAACTCGTCCGGCCCGCACCTCCACTTCGAGGCCCGGACGAGCGCCGAGTACGGCTCGGACATCGACCCGGTCGGCTACCTGCGCTCGCACGGCGTCAGCCTCTGAGGTTCCTCCACCGACAGCTTCCGAAGGCCCCGCCCCCGCGTCGGGGTCTTCGGCGTTCCCCGGCCGTTCTCCGCCAGGAACTTTGGCCAGAAGATATACCTGATTTCCCGCCCGCCGTCGGAAATTCCCGCGCGCTGCAATAGAGTCGCAGAACAGGCGTCGTCCGACCGCGTTTCGCGGGGATTAAGGCGGAGGTCCGGTCATGCGCATTCCCGCGCACTCGGTATGCACGGCAATCCGCGACGACATCGTCTCCGGTGTCTTCGAACGCGGCAGCCGACTCACCGAGGAGGTGCTCGCGCGCCGCTACGGCGTCTCGCGCGTCCCCGTCCGCGAAGCCCTGCGCACCCTGGAGTCCGAGGGCTTCGTCGTCACCCGCCGGCACGCGGGCGCCTGCGTGGCCGAGCCCACCGAGCAGGAGGCGGCCGACCTGCTGGAGATCCGGATGCTGCTGGAGCCGCTGGGCGCCGCACGGGCCGCACGGCGGCGCACCGAGGCGCATCTCAAGGTGCTGCGCGGCCTGGTGAGGCTGGGGCAGGAGCGGGCCCGCCGCGGGCAGGGCGAGGATCTGCGCTCGCTGGGCGGCTGGTTCCACGAGACGCTCGCCCAGGCCTCGGGCAGTCCCGGCCTCACGGCGCTGCTCACCCAGCTGCGGCACAAGATCGCCTGGATGTACGCGGTCGAGGCGCCCGCCCGGCCGCTGGAGTCGTGGGCGGAACACGGGGCGATCGTCGACGCGGTGGCGCGCGGTGACGCGGAGCGGGCGCGGGCACTGACGGCGCAGCACGCGGAGCGGGCGGCATCGGCGCACCGGCTGCGGCGCACCGAAAGGGTGAGGACTTCGCAACATGCCGTAAACACCGCGAGCGCTCCCCATTAACAGTTCCGCCGTATACAAAGAGGAGCTATTGGCCGGGGTTGTTTTCAGCTGCCCGAATTCTGTAGGTGCGCATTCGATTCGGGCGAAAAAGATGCGGTGAAAACGGCCGAGCCGTTTTCACCGCATCGCATCGCCGTGATGAGCCGTTCCGGCTCAGACGGTTTCCGGAAGCTCCTCGAGCCCCTCGGCGACCAGCTTTGCGAGCCGGTCGAGGGCGGCGTCCGCGCCGTCCGCGTCGGACGCGAGCACGATTTCCTCGCCGCCGTGGGCGCCGAGGCCGAGCACCGCGAGCATGGAGCCGGCGTTGACCGGGCTTCCGTCGGCCTTGGCGATCGTCACGGGGACGCCGGAGGCCGTCGCGGCGCGGACGAAGATCGAGGCGGGCCGGGCGTGCAGGCCTTCGGCCCAGCCGACGTTGACGCGGCGCTCAACCATGGTGATGCCCTTCAGGTGCTTAAGGTTGTCTAGACCAGTCTCTCATGGGGTGCGGGGTGCTCGGGTCCGGCCCTTCCGGACCGCATCCGGCCTGCCGTTCGGACTTCCTCAGACTGCCCCGCCCCGGGCGCCGCCGCGACCCGTACTCTTTCCCCATGCAGCCCCCGCCGGCCCATGACGAGCACCACGCCTACCCGGCCCACTGGGAAGCCGACGTAGTGCTGCGCGACGGCGGCACCGCGCGGATCAGGCCCATCACCACCGAGGACGCCGAACGCCTGGTCAGCTTCTACGAACAGGTGTCGGACCAGTCGAAGTACTACCGCTTCTTCGCTCCCTACCCCCGGCTCTCCGACCGTGACGTCCACCGCTTCACCCATCACGACTACGTGGACCGGGTCGGCCTCGCGGCCACCGTCGGCGGCGAGTTCATCGCCACCGTGCGCTTCGACCGGATCAACGAGGACGGCCGGCCCGCCTCCGCCCCCGCGGACGAGGCCGAGGTCGCATTCCTCGTCCAGGACGCCCACCAGGGGCGCGGGGTGGCCTCAGCGCTGCTCGAACACATCGGTGCCGTCGCGCGCGAGCGCGGCATCCGGCGGTTCGCCGCCGAGGTGCTGCCCGCCAACACCAAGATGATCAAGGTGTTCACGGATGCGGGGTACACGCAGAAGCGCAGCTTCGAGGACGGCTCCGTCCATCTCACCTTCGACCTCGAACCCACCGACCGGTCGCTGGCCGTCCAGCGCGCCCGCGAGCAGCGCGCCGAGGCCCGCTCCGTGCAGCGCCTGCTCGCGCCCGGTGCCGTCGCCGTCATCGGCGCCGGCCGCGCGCCCGGCGGTGTCGGCCGGTCCGTGCTGCGCAACCTCCTCGGCTCCGGGTTCACCGGGCGTACGTACGCCGTGAACCGCGCGCTGGAGGCCGGCGGCACGACGCTCGGCGGCGTCCCCGCGTACCGCTCCGTCGGCGAGATCGGCGAGCCCGTCGACCTCGCGGTCGTGGCCGTCCCCGCCGACCGGGTGCCCGAAGCGGTGGCCGACTGCGGCGAGCACGGCGTACAGGGGCTCGTCGTCCTGTCCGCCGGGTACGCGGAGAGCGGCGCGGAGGGCCGGGAGCGGCAGCGTGAACTGGTCCGCCAGGCGCGGTCGTACGGCATGCGCATCATCGGCCCCAACGCCTTCGGCATCATCAACACCGCGGACGACGTCCTGCTGAACGCCTCGCTGGCCCCCGAACCGCCCACGCCGGGGCGCATCGGCCTGTTCACCCAGTCCGGTGCGATCGGCATCGCCCTGCTGTCGGGGCTGCTGCGGCGGGGCGCGGGGCTGTCCTCGTTCATCTCGGCGGGCAACCGCGCCGACGTCTCCGGCAACGACTTCCTGCAGTACTGGTACGAGGACCCGGCCACCGATGTGGCTCTGCTCTACCTCGAAACGCTCGGCAACCCGCGGAAGTTCACCCGCCTCGCCCGCCGCACCTCGCAGGTCAAACCGGTCGTCGTCGTCAAGGGCGGCCGGCACAGCGGCAGCGCACCGCCCGGACACGCGGTGCCGGTCACGCGCATCCCCGACGCGACGGTCTCGGCGCTGCTGCGTCAGGCCGGCGTGATCCGGGTCGACACGGTCACGGAACTGGTGGACGTCGGCCTGATGCTCGCGGACCAGCCGCTGCCCGCCGGACCGCGGGTGGCGATCTTCGGCAACTCCGAGTCGCTCGGTCTGCTGACGTACGACGCCTGCCTGACCGAGGGGCTGCGCCCGCAGCCGCCCCGGGACCTGACCACGGCAGCGACCCCGGCGGACTTCCGCGCCGCGCTGGCCGAGGCACTCGCGGACGACGGCTGCGACGCGGTGGTCGTGACGGCGATCCCCTGGGTGGGGGACAACGGCGCGACGGAGTCGGGTGACGGCGAGGTGCTGGCCGCGGCGCTGCGCGAGGCGGCGGCGGACGCCCCGGCCAAGCCGGTCGCGGTGGTCCACGTGGAGCTGGGCGGCCTCGCGGACGCCCTGGCGGCGGCGACCAGCACGGCGTCCCCGGCCCCGGCCCGCGCGGGTGCGCCGGCGTCGGGCCCGGACGCCCGCGCCGGAGCCTCGGCCGGGGCGGCCGAGGACGCGGGGGCCGCGCCCGGTGCGCGCGGCGTGCCGCACGCGGGCGGCACGCTTGGCGTTGCCGGTTCCGGTGACGCCGGGGCCCGCGCCGCCGTCCGCGGGGCGGCGGCGCCGTCCGCCGGGGGGGCTGGTCGCGGGGCAGAGCGAGCGCGGCCCGGGGCTCGGATTCCCGCCTACCCCGCCGCCGAACGGGCGGTCCGGGCGTTGGCCGAGGCCGTGCGGTACGCCCAGTGGCGGCGGCAGGCCGCCGAGCCCGGACGGGTGCCCGAGGCCCTCAACGACACCATCGACGAGGCCGGCGCCGCCGCGCAGCTCGAAGCGCTGCTCGAACCCGTGGTGGGAGAGCGAGGCATCACGCTCCCCGACGCCGATGCCCACGAGCTGCTGGCGCGGTACGGGATCTCCGTCCTGTCCGCCCTCCCCGCGCCCGGCCCGGACGCCGCCGTCGAGGCCGCCGCCCGCCTCGGCTACCCCGTCGCGCTCAAGACCACCGCACCCCACCTGCGGCACCGCCCCGACCTCGGCGGCGTACGCCTGGACCTGACCACCGAGGCGGAACTGCGCCGTTCCTACGCCGAGTTGACCGAAGCGCTCGGCAAACCCGTGGAGCTGCAGCCCGTCGTGCAGGCCATGGTCCCGCGCGGCGTGGACACGGTCGTACGGTCGGTGATCGACCCGGCAGCCGGCCCGGTGCTCTCCTTCGGGCTGGCCGGCGCCGCCTCCGAGCTGCTCGGCGACATCGCGCACCGGCTGGTCCCGGCCACCGACAGGGACGCCGCCGAGCTGATCAGGTCCATCCGCACCGCCCCGCTCCTCTTCGGCTGGCGCGGCTCGGCACCCGTCGACACCGCGGCCCTGGAGGAGCTGCTGCTACGGGTGTCCCGGCTGGTGGACGACCACCCCGAGGTGATCGGCGTTGCCCTCGAACCGGTGATCGTCGCCACCCAGGGCCTGTCCGTGCTCGGCGCGACCGTACGGATCGCCCGGCCGCCGGCCAGAACCGACCTCGGCCCCCGCACACTGCCCAGCTACTGAGCGCTGCCCGGAGCCGGGGTCCACAGGGCGGCCTCCGCAGTCACCGGGCCCCCGTAGGATGGACCCCATGGCGAAGACCGGTACGACGACCCAGGGGCTGCGCGCGGCGATCGAGCGCAGCGGCTACTACCCGGCCCTCGTGGCCGAGGCGGTGGAGGCCGCCGTCGGCAGCGAACCCATCTCGTCCTACCTGGTGCACCAGGAGACCACCTTCGACTCCAACGAGGTGCGCCGCCACGTCACCGTCCTGGTCCTCACCGGGAACCGCTTCATCGTCAGCCACACCGACGAGCAGGCCGCCGACACGACCTCCCCGACGCCGTACGCCACGACCTCCACCGAGTCGGTCAAGCTGGCGAAGATCTCCTCGGTCGTCCTGAGCCGCGTCGTCGCCAACCCGGAGTCGTACACCCCGGGCACTCTGCCCCGCGAGGTCGTCCTCACCATCGGCTGGGGCGCCGTCTCCCGGCTCGACCTGGAGCCCGCCGCCTGCGGCGACCCCAACTGCGAGGCGGACCACGGCTACACGGGCAACTCCACCGCCGACGACCTGAGCCTGCGCGTCAGCGAGGCCGGTGACGGTCCGGACACCGTGCGCCAGACGCTCGCCTTCGCCCAGGCGCTCTCCGAAGCGACCGCGGCGACCGGCCGCTGATGGTCCAGCCCGCCTGGCAGTACGACGAGGACGCCGCCCCGCTCGCCCTCGACACTGCCCCCGTCCCGGAGTACGGCGCGGGATCGCTCGCCGATCTGCTGCCCACCCTCGCCGCCGGCCAGGACGTGCCGGGCCTGGATGCGACTCTCACCGAACTCACCCCGGCCGACCGGAACTGCGTCTTCCTGATCGACGGCCTCGGCTGGGAGCAGATCAAGGCCCACCCGGACGAGGCCCCGTACCTGACCTCACTGCTCGCGAGCTCGCGCGGCGGCACCGGGCAGCCGATCACCGCGGGCTTCCCCGCCACCACCGCGACCTCGCTCGCCTCCGTCGGCACGGGCCTGCCGCCCGCCGCGCACGGCCTGCCCGGCTACACCGCGCGCAACCCGGCCACCGGTGAGCTGATGAACCAGCTCCGCTGGAAGCCGTGGACCGACCCGCACGCCTGGCAGCCGTACCCGACGGTCTTCCAGCTGGCCGACGCGGCCGGGGTGCACACCGCCCAGGTGTCCTCGCCGACCTTCCAGCACACCCCGCTCACCAAGATCGCCCTGAGCGGCGGCACGTTCCACGGCCGGCTCTCCGGCGAGGAGCGGATGGACCTGGCCGCCGAGCAACTGGCCCTGGGTGACCGTTCATTGGTCTACACCTACTACAGCGACGTGGACGGCAAGGGACACCGCTTCGGGATCGACTCGGACTCCTGGCGCGGACAGGTGATGTACGTCGACCGGCTCGTCCAGCGTCTCGCCGAACAGCTCCCGCCCCGCTCGGCCCTCTATGTCACCGCCGATCACGGCATGATCGACATCCCGTTCGACGAGGAGTCGCGCATCGACTTCGACGAGGACTGGGAGCTACGGGCCGGCGTGGCCCTGCTGGGCGGCGAGGGCCGGGCCCGCCATGTGTACGCCGTGCCGGGCGCCCGGAGCGACGTACTGACGGTCTGGCGCGAGGTGCTGGGCGAGCGGTTCTGGGTGGCGAGCCGGGACGAGGCGATAGCGGCGGGCTGGTTCGGCCCGCCCGGCGCATGCGACGAGCGGGTGTACGGCAGGATCGGGGACGTGGTCGCCGCGGCCCACGCGGACGTGG
This sequence comes from Streptomyces mabaensis, assembly GCF_053763515.1. Lineage (NCBI taxonomy): Bacteria > Bacillati > Actinomycetota > Actinomycetes > Kitasatosporales > Streptomycetaceae > Streptomyces > Streptomyces mabaensis. The sequence continues at coordinate 145,844 of NZ_JBSOPZ010000005.1, read as the reverse complement.
TCATCACCGCCTCGCGGAACGAGCCGCACGAGTCCCTGATGGTCGGGATGCACGGCTCGATGACCGCCGCGGAGCAGCTGGTCCCGCTGCTCGAAGTCCGTTCGTAGACCCCGCCCGCGTACGCCCGCCCCCTCATCCCGTACCGCCTGAAAGGCTGTCACTTTCCCATGCCCGAGCTGGTGTTCTTCTCCGGAACCATGGATTGTGGGAAGTCGACCCTCGCTCTGCAGATCGAGCACAACCGGTCGGCGCGCGGGCTGCAAGGCATGATCTTCACCCGCGACGACCGTGCGGGCGAGGGCAAGTTGTCCTCCCGGCTCGGCCTGGTCACCGAGGCCGTCGAGGCGGGTGAGGGATTCGACTTCTACGCCTACCTCGTCGCACACCTCTCCCAGGGCGGCCGGGCCGACTACGTGATCGCGGACGAGGCGCAATTCCTCGCCCCGGAGCAGATCGACCAGCTCGCCCGGGTCGTCGACGATCTCGAACTCGACGTCTTCGCCTTCGGCATCACCACCGACTTCCGCTCCAAGCTCTTCCCCGGCTCGCAGCGCCTGGTCGAGCTCGCCGACCGGGTCGAGGTCCTCCAGGTCGAGGCCCTGTGCTGGTGCGGCGCGCGGGCCACCCACAACGCCCGTACGATAAACGGCCGGATGGTCGTCGAGGGGGCCCAGGTTGTCGTCGGTGACGTCAACCAGTCGGCCGACGAGATCGGTTACGAGGTGCTGTGCCGCCGTCACCACCGGCGCCGGATGACAGCCTCGGCCGCCCGCGCGGCGGCCCTCTCCCCGGACGTGCTGCCGGTCGAGCCGGCGCCGGACGAACCGCACGTCGGCGGAGCGGGTGTCAGCGAGCCGTCCGGACGATCGTGAACACCGCGCCCTCCGGATCGGCGACCAACGCCAGCCGCCCGCTCGCCCCTTCCCGCGGCGGCTGGAGCACATGCCCGCCCAGCTCGCTCACCCGGCCGACGGCCTCGTCGGTGTCGGCCACCTCGAAGTACGTCATCCAGTGCGCCCCCCGATTCCTCGGCAGGGCCCGCCCGACGCCGTGCACGGAGGCCACCGGCCGGCCTTCCAGGAGCAGGGTCAGATAGTCGAAGTCTGCCGAGACGACCGCATCGGTCTCGTAGCCGAACACGGCCTGGTAGAACTTCCCGACCGTGAGCGTCTCCGCCGTCAGCAGCTCGTTCCACACCGGTGTACCGGGTGCCCCGGCCACCATCGTGCCGACGTGCGAGCCGGCCTGCCAGATGCCGAAGACGGCACCGCTGGGGTCGGATCCGATGGCGAGCCGCCCCGCCTCGCCCGCCTGCAGCGGACCGACCGCGACGGTTCCGCCGCAGCTCCGGATCGTTTCCGCAGTCGAATCGGCGTCGTCCGTCGCGAGGTACGTCGTCCACGCGACCGGGAGATGACGCTCGGGCGGCAGCTCGCCGATCCCGGCGACCTCCTTGCCGTCGAGCAGCGCCCGCACGTACGGGCCGAGCTGCTGCGGCCCCGGCCGGAACTCCCAGCCGAACAGTGCCCCGTAGAACTCCTGGGTCGCGGCAAGGTCGTGCACCATCAGGCTGACCCAGCAGGGCGTGCCTGGCGTGCGCCGAGTCACTGCCTCCGTCATCGTCACTCTCTCCTCGGACCATCGGGTGGCCGTGCACAGGACCGGGCGCGCGGTGGGACGTACGCGCTCCCCTCGAGATGCTCGCACCACCTGTCGCGCTGTGTGCCCCGGCCGCGCCGGATTGTGCGTGTTCCCGCGGGAGGTTGGCCGATTTGCGGGGTCTGTCCTTCCCCGGCCGTCACGTCGGAGGCAGGCTCTGCGCGAGGATGTCTTCCATGAACGCCATCATCTCCGTATCCGATCTCGCGACCGAGCTGGCCGGCCCGCGGCCGCCGGTGCTGCTGGACGTGCGCTGGCAGCTGGCCGGGCCGAACCTCCGGCCCGAGTACGAGGACGGGCACATCCCCGGTGCCGTCTATGTGGATCTCGACAAGGAGCTCGCGGGGCCGGCCGGATCCGGTGGCCGGCACCCCCTTCCTGAACTGCCCGTTTTCGGCGCGGTGATGCGCCGGGCCGGAGTGTCCCCGGACACTCCGGTCGTGGTGTACGACGGCGGGCAGGGCTGGGCGGCCGCGCGCGCCTGGTGGCTGCTGCGCTGGACCGGTCATCCCTCGGTGCGGGTCCTGGACGGCGGCCTGGCCGCCTGGACGGCCGACGGGGGCGCGCTGTCCGCCCGTACCCCCGCTCCCGCCGAGGGCGACTTCACTCCGGTACCCGGGTCCCTGCCCCTCCTCGACGCGGACGGGGCGGCGGCGCTGGCCCGCTCCGGCCTGCTGCTGGACGCGCGTGCGGCCGAGCGCTACCGGGGCGATGTGGAGCCGATCGACCGGGTGGGCGGGCACATTCCCGGCGCGGTGTCGGCGCCGACCAGCGAGAACGTCCGCGAGGACGGCCGCTTCCTGCCCGTCGCGGAACTCGCCGCACGCTTCTCGAAGCTGGGGGCCCAGGGGGCGGGAGAGGCGGCGGAGGCGGTGGAGGTCGGGGTCTACTGCGGTTCCGGCGTCTCGGGTGCGCACGAGGTGCTGGCGCTGGAGATCGCGGGCATCCGCGCCGCGCTGTACGCCGGTTCCTGGTCCGAGTGGTCCGCGGACGATTCCCGGCCGGTGGCCACCGGCCCCGACCCGCTGTAACGCCCGTACCGCCGCGACGCGGGCCCGTACGTCACACGTACGGGCCCGCGTCGCGTACCGCTACACCGCTACACCGCTACTCCTGCTTCTTGCGCCGCGTGCCGAAGACGATCTCGTCCCAGCTCGGCACGGCAGCCCGCCGACCCGGCCGGACCCCGTCCGCCTCGGCCTGGCGGTCCGTCGTCCCGGTGAGCCGGTCCCGGTGCCCGGCGACCGACCGCGGCATGAGCACGTCCGCGTACGCCGCGCCGGCCCCCGCCGAAGCGGCCGGCGCGGGTGGCTCCTCCGCCTCAGGCTCGGGCTCTTCCTGGTGCGGATCCGATGGCACCGGGCGCTCCGGGACGACCAGGTCGCCGCGGAAGCTCGGTACCGCCTCCAGCAGGCTGGTCAGCGAGTCCCGCTCCTCCTCCGGCTCCGGCGGCGCGGCGGGGGAGGGGATGGAGGGCCGCTCCAACTGGCGGTCGAGCGCGCGGTCCAGCGGCCGGTCCCTGGGCAGCCGGGCGATCCGCGGCACGAACGGGAAGCTGGGCTCGGGCGCGACCGCGATGTCGTCGGACTCGCCGATCAGCGAACGCGCCTCGTCGTCGACGGCCTGGACGAGCCGCCGGGGCGGGTCGTACGTCCAGCTCGCCGAGTGCGGTTCGCCCGCGACCCGGTACACCAGCAGGACTTCCCAGGTGCCGTCGTCGCGGCGCCACGAGTCCCACTGCACGGTGTCCTTGTCGGCGCCGCGCAGCAGCAACCGCTCCTGCACCGCCTCGCCGAGCTGCGGACCGGTGTTCTCACCGGGACGGCGTACGGGAGTCTTCCGGGCCCGCTCGGCCATGAAGGCGCGCTCCGCCAGCACGGGGCCCTCGAAGCGCCGTACGCGGTCGACCGGGATGCCGGCGAGCTGGGCGACTTCCTCCGCCGAGGCACCTGCCCGTATGCGCGCCTGGATGTCGCGGGGGCGGAGGTGGCTTTCCACCTCGATCTCGATCTGACCGAGGCGGGCGCGATCGTTGCGTACGGCCGCGCGCAGCCGTTCGTCGATCGGAAGCGTGTACTCCGTGCTGTCCGCAGCCTTGAGCACCAGTCGTGTGCCGTCATTGGAGACGGCCACGACACGCAGTTCGGGCATGGGGACCTCCCGGGTGGTGCCTGCCGACGTCACGTGCGTCGCTGCTTCCGCTAGTCGAGTGTGGCCTGCCCGGGTGCAGCCTGCCACAACCTTGCCGAGTTGCCCGGCGTGTCGGGCGTGGGCCCTGGATCGCCGTTATGGCACGGTTACCTGTTTGCCACGGAAAGTGACGATCGGTCACTCTGTGCAGCAGGCGCCCGTGCGGTGCCGCGGCGCCGCCGGATCGAGTGCCACGTTCGGCCCCCTCCCTGAGGTCGGACATCCGTGAGGAAGACCGGACCCAGGGCTCGCCACAGTACTCCATTCGGGCCACCTGGGTGGACCGGCACGCCGCCCGACTTTTCCGCAGGCCCGCTCCCCGGCGATGCTGACGAGAAGTCAGGCGCCGAGCACCCGCCGCAGATAGGCGTTGCCGAACCGCCGCTCGGGGTCCAGCCGGTCCCGGAGCGCGGTGAATTCACCGAACCGCGGGTACACGCCGGCGAGGTACTCCGCGTCGCGCGTGTGCAGCTTGCCCCAGTGCGGCCGGCCCTGGTGCGCTGTCATGATCCGCTCGACCGCGGTGAAGTACGCCTGGTACGGGGTGCCCCGGTACATGTGCACGGCGATGTACGCGGTCTCCCGGCCGGCCGCCGTCGACAGCGCGATGTCGTCCGCCGGGGCGGTCCGGACCTCCACCGGGAAGCTGATCCGCAGGCCCGAGCGCTCCACCATCGCCTTCACCTCGCGCAGCGCCCCGATCGCGGCCTCGCGCGGAACGGCGTACTCCATTTCCATGAAGCGCACCCGGCGCGGGCTGGTGAAGACCTTGTACGGGATGTCGGTGTACGTACGGGCGGACAGGGCGCGGCTGGACACCTTGGCGACGGCGGGGATCGTCGCGGGCACCGCGCGGCCCAGCGAACAGACCACCTGGAAGAGGCCGTTGGAGAGGAACTCGTCCTCGATCCAGCCGGCGACCGGCGAGGGCGGGGCGGCCGGGCCCGCGCTGCGGTTGTTGCGCTTGGTGTTGCAGTTGCCGGTGTGCGGGAACCAGTAGAACTCGAAGTGCTCGTTCTCCGCGACGTGTCCGTCGAATTCGTCGGTGACCCGGTCGAAGGTCATCGGCTCCTCGCGGGCCGTCAGCAGGAAGACCGGCTCCACGGCGAAGGTGATCGCGGTGACGATGCCCAGGGCGCCCAGCCCGATCCGGGCGGCCGCGAAGACGTCCGGATTCTCCTTCTCCGAACAGATCAGCACCGATCCGTCGGCCGTCACCAGCTCCAGCGCCGTGATCTGGGCGGCTATCGAGGCCGAGTCACGGCCGGTGCCGTGGGTTCCGGTGCTGGTCGCGCCGGCGACCGTCTGCTCCATGATGTCGCCCATGTTCGTGAGCGACAGGCCCTCCCGGGCCAGCGCCACGTTCAGCCGCTTCAGCGGGGTGCCCGCCTCGACCGTCACCGTGCCGGCCGTGCGGTCGATGTTCCGGATACCGGTGAGCAGATCGGGGCGTACCAGCAGGCCGTTCGTCGCGGCGGTCGCGGTGAAGGAGTGGCCGCTGCCGACCGCCTTCACCTGCAGGCCGTCCTCGGCCGCGCCGCGGACGGCTTCGGCGAGCTCCTCGACCGAGGCGGGGGAGACCTCGCGCACCGGCCGGGCGGTCACGTTTCCCGCCCAGTTACGCCACGCGCTCTTCGTCCCGCTCGTCCCGCTCGTCCCGTTCATCGGTCCCCTCCGATTTCAGCGGCCTGTTGAGCCGGCGGTACCCGAGGAACGCCACCGCGGCCGCGAGCACTCCCGCTGCCGCCGACACCAGGTACCCGGCCCGCGCCCCGGCGGCGTCGATCACCCAGCCGGCGGCCGACGAGCCGAGCGCGATCCCGACCGCGAGCCCGGTGCCCACCCAGGTCATGCCCTCGGTCAGATTCGCGCGTGGTACATGCTGCTCGATCAGGCCCATGGTGGTCACCATCGTCGGTGCGACGGCAAGGCCCGCGACAAAGAGCGCCACGGCCAGGAACGGCAGGCTCCCGGCCAGTTGGAGGGGGATCATACTCACGGCCATCGCACAGACGCCCAGCAGCCACCTGCGCTCGGTCGACCCCTTCAGGTGCAGCAGCCCGAAGACCACGCCCGCGAGACACGAGCCGAGCGCGTACACGGCCAGCACCACGCTCGCCGCCGCCTTGTGGCCCTGCTCCTCTGCGAAGGCTACGGTCACCACGTCGACCGACCCGAAGATCGTGCCCGTGGCCACAAAGGTGGCCACGAGTACCTGCAGGCCCGGAGAGCGCAGCGCCGAGCCCTTGGTGTGGTGCTCCCTGGGCTGCGGCACCGGTTCGGTTGACCGCTGGGCGGTCAGCAGGAAGACGCCGGCGAGCAGGAACAGGCCGGCCACCAGCGGGCCGGCCTCGGGGAACCACACCGTGGAGAGTCCGATGGCGGCGATCGGGCCGAAGATGAAGCACGCCTCGTCGATGACGGACTCGAAGGCGTAGGCCGTGTGCAGCTCGCGGGGCGAGCCCCGGTAGATCTCCGCCCAGCGGGCCCGGACCATCGATCCCACGCTCGGCACACAGCCGACACCGGCCGAGAAGACGAACAGGGTCCACTCCGGCAGCTTCTGCTGCGCACAGACCAGCAGGCCGGCCACGGCCGCGACGGAGACCAACGTGGCGGGGCGCAGCACGCGGCGCTGGCCGTGCCGGTCCACCAGCCGGGATATCTGGGGGCCGAGGGCGGCGGCGGAGAGGGCCACCGTGGCCGAGAGGGCGCCGGCGAGCCCGTACCGTCCGGTGAGCTGCGAGATCATCGTCACGATGCCGATGCCCATCATGGACAGGGGCATCCGGCCGATGAAGCCGGCGGCCGAGAACGCCTTGGCGCCGGGGGCGGCGAAGATCGCGCGGTAGGGACTGGGCAAGAGGCGCTCCGGTAAGGGATGTGTGTGGCCGATACAGCTTACGTCCGGCGGCCACCGGCGAATACCGCGATCGGCCGGGGGCCGTGGCGGGTTATCGCCCGTCAGACGCGGGTGGCAGGATCGGAGGTATGCCCGATCAGCTCGCTGCAGCCCCTTACGACGCCCTCCTGCTGCTGTCCTTCGGCGGCCCCGAAGGCCCGGACGACGTGGTCCCGTTCCTGGAGAACGTCACCCGCGGCCGGGGCATCCCGCGTGAGCGGCTCCAGGAGGTCGGCCGGCACTACTACCTCTTCGACGGGGTCAGCCCGATCAACGACCAGAACCGGCAGCTGCTGGACGCCCTCCGCAAGGACTTCGCCGAACACGGCCTGGACCTGCCGGTCTACTGGGGCAACCGCAACTGGGCGCCCTACCTGACCGACACGCTGCGCGAGATGGTCGCGGACGGCCGCCGACGCATCGCCGTACTGGCCACCAGCGCGTACGCGTCGTACTCCGGCTGCCGGCAGTACCGCGAGAACCTCGCGGTCGCGCTCGCCACGCTGGAGGGCGAAGGCCTGGAACTGCCCCGCGTCGACAAGCTCCGGCACTACTTCAACCATCCCGGCTTCGTACGCCCGATGATCGACGGCGTGCTCGCCTCGCTGGCTGCGCTGCCCGAGGACGTACGGGCCGGCGCCCACCTCGCCTTCACCACCCACTCCATCCCCGACGCGGCCGCCGACTCCTCCGGTCCGGCGGAGGCGCACACCGGGGGCGGGGAGGGCGGCGCGTATGTCGCGCAGCACCTGGACGTCGCACGGGTGATCGCCGAGGAGGTCCGTACCGAGACCGGCATCGAGCACCCCTGGCAGCTCGTCTACCAGTCGCGCAGTGGCGCCGCGCACATCCCGTGGCTGGAGCCCGACATCTGCGACCACCTCGAAGCGCTGCACGGCGCCGGGGCACCCGCGGTCGTGATGGTCCCCATCGGCTTCGTCTCGGACCACATGGAGGTCCTGTACGACCTGGACACCGAAGCCACCGCGAAGGCCGCCGAGCTGGGCCTGCCCGTCGCCCGCTCGGCGACCGTCGGCGCGGACCCGCGCTTCGCCGGGGCGGTACGGGACCTGCTGCTGGAGCGCGCGGCGAGCGAGCGGGGGCGCACGCCGGAGCGCTGCGCGCTGGGGGCGCTCGGCCCGAGCCACGACCTCTGCCCGGTCGGCTGCTGCCCGGCCCGGGCGGCCAGGCCCGCCGCGGCGGGCGCCGACAGCCCGTACGCGTAGGGCCTGCCCGACCCTGGACGCCCACCCGGCGTCCACGCCCAACGTCCGAGGAGCACCGTGACCGACCCGCTGCTGTCCGAACTGCTGGACCTCGCCCTGGAGGCCGCCCGCCGCGCCGGGGAACTGCTGCGCGACGGCCGCCCCGCCGACCTGGGCGTGGCCGCCACCAAGTCCAGCCCCATCGATGTCGTCACCGAGATGGACATCGCGGCCGAGAAGCTGATCACCGGTCTTCTCACGGAGCGCCGCCCCGACGACGGCCTCCTCGGCGAGGAGGGCGCGAACGTCGTCGGCAGCAGCGGGATCCGCTGGGTCGTCGATCCGCTCGACGGCACGGTCAACTACCTGTACGGGCTGCCGACCTGGGCCGTCTCCATCGCCGCCGAGCGCGACGGCGAGACCCTGGTGGGCGTCGTCGCGGTGCCGATGCGCGGCGAGACGTACCACGCGGTGCGCGGCGGCGGCGCGTACGCCGACGGGCGGGCGCTGCGGTGCCGCCCCGCCCCGCCGCTGGACCAGGCGCTGGTGTCCACCGGCTTCAACTACGTGACCGCGGTCCGCACCCATCAGGCGGACGTGGCGCAGCGCCTGATTCCGCGGCTGCGCGACATCCGGCGCGGCGGTTCGGCGGCGGTCGACCTGTGCGACGTCGCGGCCGGCCGGCTCGACGGCTACTACGAGCGGGGCCTCGCCCCCTGGGACCTGGCGGCCGGCGAGCTGATCGCCCGCGAGGCGGGCGCCCGGACCGGCGGCCGCCCGGGCGACCGGCCGTCCGGCGACCTGACGGTGGCGGCGTCACCGGGCGTCTTCGAACCGCTGCAGGCGCTGCTGGAGGAGTTCGGCGCCTGGCACGACTAGGCCCCGGAGTGTGTGAGGGGGCCCCGGCACCGTCCCGCGGTGCCGGGGCCCCCTCACATGTCTACGACCGGCCGGCCGCGCTACGCGGCCGCGACTTTCACTCCGTGCTCGGCGGCGAGGCGATGCAGATCGTCCAGCTCTGCCTGCTCGACCTCCGCGAGGAAGTCGTCGCCCGTTTCGCGAGCCCGCGTGAGGTCCGATTCCGTGGTCCTTATGCGCTGCAGAAGTCCTGCGGTGAATGCGTCCATGGTGCGCCCCCTCGTCGTGGGTCGGTGGCACGGGGGTGTGCCGACGGCGGGTGGATCACCCTGGAACAGGTCGTGGCACGGCACGCACAGGGGGTGATCTCGGGTGTGCAGTCGTCCTCCCCTGCGCCCGCGCCGGAGAAACCTCATCAGAGCCAGGAATCCTCGATTCCTCCGCTGCCGGTCCACGGAGGGCCGTCTTACAGCCGGTTTACGGCCGAAAGGGGCAGGATGGAAGCGCTCAGTGAGCGAACCAATCACTCCTGCCCCGACGGGCTCAGAGGAAGGACAGCGCCGTGCGCGTACTCGTCGTCGAGGACGAGCAGCTGCTCGCCGATGCGGTGGCCACCGGACTGCGCCGGGAGGCCATGGCCGTCGACGTCGTGTACGACGGCGCCGCCGCCCTGGAGCGGATCGGCGTCAACGACTACGACGTCGTGGTGCTCGACCGCGACCTCCCGCTGGTCCACGGCGACGACGTGTGCCGCAAGATCGTGGAACTCGGCATGCCGACCCGCGTCCTGATGCTCACCGCCTCCGGCGATGTCAGCGACCGGGTGGAGGGCCTGGAGATCGGCGCGGACGACTATCTGCCCAAGCCCTTCGCGTTCAGCGAGCTCACCGCCCGGGTGCGCGCGCTCGGCCGCCGGACGACCGTCGCTCTGCCGCCCGTACTGGAGCGGGCCGGTATCAAGCTGGACCCCAACCGCCGGGAGGTCTTCCGGGACGGCAAGGAGGTGCAGCTGGCGCCCAAGGAGTTCGCGGTGCTGGAGGTGCTGATGCGCAGCGAGGGGACGGTGGTGTCGGCGGAGCAGCTGCTGGAGAAGGCCTGGGACGAGAACACCGACCCGTTCACCAACGTCGTACGCGTGACCGTGATGACGCTGCGCCGCAAGCTCGGCGAGCCTCCGGTCATCGTCACGGTCCCCGGCTCCGGATACCGGATCTGACCGGGATGGCGACGACTCCCGCGCCGCCCGCGGCGCCCCCGAAACCGACCTGGGACCCCAGGCAGCCGGAAAACACCTTCCCCTGGCTGAGACCAACGATCCGGATACGGCTCACGCTGTTGTACGGCGGCATGTTCCTGATCGCCGGCATTCTGCTGCTCTCGATCATCTACCTGCTGGCGGCGCAGGCGCTGCACGTGGGCAGTGAACCGCCGTTCAAGATCATTGGTGGTCGGGAGGTCCAGGTTTCGAGCACGATGTGCCCCGGGATCGCCGGAGGCAGCAAAGAGGAGTTCAACAACGCGATGCAGGCCTGCATCGACCTTCAGCGTCAGCGGGCCCTCGACGATCTCCTCAGCCGCTCGCTGCTCGCGCTGCTCGGCCTCAGCGTCATCGCCTTCGCCTTCGGCTACGCGATGGCCGGCCGTGTCCTCTCGCCGCTCGGCAAGATCACCCGTACCGCCCGCCGGGTGGCCGGGACCGACCTGACCCGGCGGATTGAGCTGGACGGGCCGGACGACGAGCTCAAGGAGCTGGCGGACACCTTCGACGAGATGCTCGACCGGCTGGAGCGCGCCTTCACCGCCCAGCAGCGCTTCGTCGGGAACGCCTCCCACGAGCTGCGCACGCCGCTCGCGATCAACCGCACCCTGCTGGAGGTGCACCTCTCCGACCCCGGAGCGCCCGTCGAGCTGCACCAGCTCGGCAAGACCCTGCTGGCCACGAACGAGCGCAGTGAGCAGCTGGTCGAGGGCCTGCTGCTGCTCGCCCGCAGCGACAACCAGATCATCGAGCGGAAACCGGTCGACCTCGCCGAGGTCGCCTCGCACGCCCTCGACCAGACCCGGGCGGAGGCGGACGCGAAGGACGTGGAGATCCGCGGGGAACGTGCGCGCGCCATCGTGCAGGGCAACGGCGTCCTGCTGGAGCGGATCGCGCTGAACCTGGTGCAGAACGCGGTCCGCTACAACATCCCCGAGGGCGGCTGGGTCGACGTGACCACCGAGGCGCAGCACGGCCAAGCGGTGCTGGTGGTCTCGAACACCGGACCAGTGGTTCCCGCGTACGAGATCGACAACCTCTTCGAGCCGTTCAGGCGCCTGCGTACCGAGCGCACGGGCAGTGACAAGGGGGTCGGACTCGGCCTGTCGATCGCGCGCTCGGTGGCGCGTGCCCACGGGGGCCGTATCATCGCGGAGCCGCGGGAGGGTGGCGGGCTCGTCATGCGGGTCACCCTTCCCATCTGAGATGCTGCCTGGTGTTCGCTTTGCGCGGAATTTTCGGGACCTGTTCCCGGAGATTTCCTGTGTGATCGATCACAGAGGTGCATTTCAGGCCATCCACTCTCCGTGAGCGGGAGATCGGTCGGAAAGCCGGGAACGTCCGGGTTTCCCGGCCCCCTGATCACGGGAAGTACACGGGGTGACGCCCGTACAGTGCACCATCCGGACCGTGTACGGTCCGATCGCCATCCATGCCGATCACCTCTTCAGGGGTGCGGATGGGTGTCGATTGAGTAACAGACCTTGATGTGAGGCAAAATCTCCGCCTCGGGTCGGGCACAAGTCCGGCCTCTCATGCGTTACGTGCGCTGAGACACCGCAAACACCCAGAGGGGGAGAGCGCGACATGGCAACGGACTACGACACCCCACGCAAGACCGACGACGACGTCGATTCGGACAGCCTTGAGGAACTGAAGGCCCGCCGGAACGACAAGTCGACCTCGGCTGTCGACGTCGACGAGTTCGAGCAGGCCGAGGGCCTTGAGCTGCCCGGAGCGGACCTTTCCAACGAGGAGCTCTCCGTTCGGGTGCTGCCTCGCCAGGCCGACGAGTTCACCTGCATGAGCTGCTTCCTGGTGCACCACAGGAGCCAGCTGGCCCGCGAGAAGAACGGTCAGCCCATCTGCCGCGACTGCGATTAGGCAGGCCGGCCGTGGCAGGCTCGAAACTGCCCCGGAGGCGTCGCTTCCGGAGGCAGGGCGCACCGGAGGCCCACGAGGGCGGCACAGGCCCGGCTGAGGGCCTTGGCGTCCCGGCCGCGCCCTCCGCCGGGCTGCCGTCGGTCACGGGGGACGACGAGGAGCCCCGGCGGAAGTCCGGGGCTCGTCGGCTGGGAGCCGTGCGGCACGGCGTCCGCAGGGGAGGAGCGCAGGCCAGGGCGGGCCTCGCCCACCTCGCCGACCGGATCATCGAGATCGCCCCGCGGGTCCCCGTCCGGGATCTGCGTACCCTGCGCAGACAGTTCCCGGGCCTCGGGCCCGAGGAGATCGCGGACAAGCTCATCGCGGGCGCCGCGAACGGCACGTCCACCATCGGAGCGGGAATCGGTGCGGCGGCCATGCTGCCCGTACCGCCCGCGATGCCCGCCGAGCTGGCGGCCGAGGTCACCGGAGTCGCGGCGATCGAGCTGAAGCTCATCGCCGAGCTCCACGAGGTGTACGGGCAGCGCGCGCCCGGCACCCTCAAGCAGCGCGGCGTCGCCTACCTCACCGCCTGGACGGAGGAGCGGGGCATCGACGTGACCAAGCCGACGACGCTGAACGCGGCGCTCGGCGGCCGGGTGAAACGCGAGCTGCGCCAGCAGATCATGAAGCGCACGATGCGCAATCTTCCGAACCTGATGCCGTTCATGATCGGAGCGACCGTGGGCGCCGTGATGAACCGGCGCGACACCAGGAAGCTCGCCGAGAAGGTCCGCAAGGACCTGCGCAGCCGCCAGGTCCCGTGGGACGCGCTGCCCGACCTGCCCCCGCTGGAACAGCCCGAGACGCTGCCCGCGGAACTCCCGCCGGATCTCCGCAAGGAGATCGAGGAGGGGTAAGGGGTGGGGGAGGGGCTGTCCGGCGGGTCTTGGCCGGGCCCCGCGTGGTTCGGAGTCTATTCGGCGTCCGCGCGCCGGCCCGCTCCGACGGCCGTGAGCGCCGCGGCCAGTGCCTCCGGCTCGCGGGTGGACAGATAGACGTACGGCGTCGGGTCCTCGGGGTCCGTCACCTCGATCCGGACCGCGGTCGGGACATAGCCGCGCAGCAGCATGAACGCGCGCGGATCGGCCCGGTGCGTGCGCCAGGCGCGCGCTTCCTCCGCGTCCAGCACCTGCGGCTCCCCGAGCGCCGAGACCGGGATCCGGGCGTCTCCCGCGACGAGCGAGTCGGGCAGCACCCGGATCCGCGCGGAGCCGTAACCGCTCACCGCGGCCGCGGCGAGAGCCGTACCGCCGATCAGCCCGCCGAGCAGCGGCAGCCCACCGAGCGGTACCAGCATCAGCGCGCAGGAGAGACCTACGAGGGCGGCGATGAGCCACCACGAACGGGGGGCGGTCAGACGTTCGTCATAGGGCGGGGCGGCAGGCTGCATGGAACCAAGCTTGGCACGGCGCGACCCGCCCCCACCCGCGCGGGTAAGGTCTGCGCCTGTGAGTGGACGAACTACAGCGCTGACGCCCCCCGCCGATGCCACGGCTCCCGTACGGCACCCGGATGCACCGGCCCCCGGTGAGCTCCTCGGCGCGCACTACGCGCACTGCTTCGGCTGCGGCGACGCCCAGCCGCACGGACTGCACCTGGCTGCGCGCGCCGGCGACGGTGTGAGCGTCACCGCCGAGTTCACGGTGAAGCCCGCCCACCAGGGCGCGCCGGGCCTGGCGCACGGCGGAGTGCTGGCGACGGCGCTCGACGAGACGCTCGGCTCGCTGAACTGGCTGCTGCGCGTGATCGCGGTGACCGGCCGGCTGGAGACCGACTTCGTACGGCCCGTGCCCGTGGACACCGTGCTGCACCTGGAGGCCGAGGTCACCGCGGTGGCCGGCCGCAAGATCTACTCCTCCGCCGTCGGCCGGATAGGCGGCCCCGAGGGGGCCGTCGCGGTACGTGCCGACGCCCTGTTCATCGAGGTCAAGGTCGACCACTTCATCGACAACGGCCGGCCCGAGGAGATCCAGGCGGCCATGGCCGACCCGGACCAGGTCCGGCGCGCCCGTGCCTTCGAGGTGAACCCCTGATGCGTGACTCCAGGCAGCCCGTCGACGTACTGATCCGCCGTGTCGACCCCGAGGTCCCCGTCCCCTCGTACGGGCATCCGGGCGACGCGGGAGCGGACCTGGTGACCACCGAGGCCGCCGAGCTCGCCCCCGGCGAGCGGGCCGTACTGCCCACCGGCGTCTCCATCGCCCTGCCGGACGGCTACGCGGCCTTCGTTCACCCGCGGTCCGGGCTCGCCGCGCGCTGCGGCGTCGCCCTCGTGAATGCCCCGGGGACGGTGGATGCCGGGTACCGTGGAGAGATCAAGGTGATCGTGGTCAATCTCGACCCGCGTGAGACCGTGCGGTTCGAGCGTTTCGACCGGATTGCCCAACTGGTCGTCCAGCAGGTCGAGAAGGTGCGCTTCCACGAGGTCGCGGAGCTTCCCGGATCGGCGCGGGCCGAGGGGGGCTTCGGGTCCACCGGCGGTCATGCCGCCGTGGACACAGCCAACGGGCAACAGGGTGGGAATAGATACGCGTCGGTCGTATCCGACCGGGAAGGACAGTGACGTGTTCGGACGTCGCAAGAAGAGCGGTTCCGCTGAGGACGCAGCGGGCGAGGCCGAGCAGGTCGTCGACGGCGTCTCCGGTGACGAACTGGACGACGAGGAGCTTGCTGAGAGCGAGCCGCGCAGGGTGAACCTGCCCCCGGCCCCCCGGCCGGACGGTCCGTGGGACGTCTCCGAGGTCTCCGAGCCCGGCGAGGGCCGGGTGGATCTCGGCGGGCTGTTCGTGCCCGGAGTCGAGGGCATGGAACTCCGGGTCGAGGTCGCGGGCGACGCGATCGTCGCGGCGACGGTCGTCCTGCGCGACAGCGCCGTACAGCTGCAGGCCTTCGCGGCACCCAAGAAGGAAGGCATCTGGGGTGAGGTACGCGAGGAGATCGCGTCCGGCATCACCCAGCAGGGCGGCGTCATCGACGAGGTCGAGGGGCCGCTGGGCTGGGAGTTGCGTGCCCAGGTGCCCGTCCAGCTGCCGAACGGGACCAATGGCGTCCAGCTGGTGCGTTTCATCGGTGTCGACGGACCGCGCTGGTTCCTGCGCGGAGTGATCTCCGGGCAGGGTGCGGTGCAGCCGGAGGCCGCCGGGCTGCTGGAGCAGATCTTCCGGGACACGGTCGTCGTACGCGGCGAGGGCCCGATGGCTCCGCGCGACCCGATCGTCCTCAAGCTGCCCAACGACGCGCAGATGGTGCCCGAGGGCGTCCAGCAGGAGGACCAGGAGGGCTCCCGCTTCTCCGGTGGCATGGGGCAGCTCCAGCGCGGCCCCGAGATCACCGAGGTGCGCTGACCGGACATCGTCGAAAGGCCGGTGGCCCGCACCCCTCCCGGGGTGCGGGCCACCGGCCTATTCGCAGGTCGGCGACGTGTCCAGGGGGGCCGCAGCGCCGGCCCCCGCATCAGAATCGTGTCAATACCCGCGTGAGACCGTCGGCCCCGTCCGATTCGCCCGGATCATGGGCCGTAGGGTCGGTACAGCGCACGCAGCTGTAGCGGGAAGACAATGAGGCCATGGGACGCGGCACACTGCGGATATATCTGGGCGCCGCACCGGGCGTCGGCAAGACGTACGCGATGCTCTCCGAGGCACACCGCAGGGTGGAGCGGGGTACGGACTGTGTCGTCGCCTTCGTCGAGCACCACGACAGGCCGCGCACCGAGGTCATGCTGCACGGCCTCGAACAGCTCGGGCGCCGGACGCTCGAATACCGCGGAACCACGTTCACGGAAATGGACGTGGACGCGGTCCTGGAGCGCTGGCCCGCCGTCGCCCTCGTGGACGAACTCGCGCACACCAACGTGCCCGGCTCCCGCAACGTCAAGCGCTGGCAGGACGTCGAGGAACTGCTGCGGGCCGGTATCGACGTCGTCTCCACCGTCAACATCCAGCACCTGGAATCGCTGGGCGACGTGGTCGAGTCGATCACCGGCGTACGTCAGCGCGAGACCGTCCCCGACGAGGTGGTCCGCCGGGCCGACCAGATCGAACTTGTCGACATGTCGCCACAGGCGCTGCGTCGCCGGATGGCCCACGGCAACATCTACACGGCGGACAAGGTCGACGCGGCCCTGTCCAACTACTTCCGCCCCGGCAACCTCACCGCCCTGCGCGAGCTCGCCCTGCTCTGGGTCGCCGACCGGGTCGACGAGTACCTCCAGCAGTACCGCGGCGAGCACAACATCCGCTCGACCTGGCAGGCCCGCGAGCGCATCGTCGTGGGCCTGACCGGCGGTCCCGAGGGGCGTACGCTCATCCGCCGGGCCTCCCGTATGGCGGCCAAGGGCTCGGGCAGCGAGATCCTGGCCGTCTACATCGCCCGCAGCGACGGACTCACCTCGGCCTCGCCCAAGGAGCTGGCCGTCCAGCGGACCCTGGTCGAGGACCTCGGCGGCACGTTCCACCATGTCATCGGCGACGACGTGCCCAGCGCCCTGCTCGCCTTCGCCCGCGGCGTCAACGCCACCCAGATCGTCCTCGGCTCCAGCCGCCGCAAGACCTGGCAGTACATGTTCGGCCCCGGCGTCGGCGCGACCGTCGCCCGCGACTCCGGTCCGGATCTGGACGTCCACATCGTCACCCACGACGAGGTCGCCAGGGGCCGCGGACTCCCGGTGGCGCGTGGCGCGCGGCTCGGCCGCTCCCGGATCGTCTCGGGCTGGCTGGCCGGGGTGGCCGGCCCGGCCCTGCTCGCGCTGCTGCTGACCCACGTGGACGCCGACCTCGGCCTCGCCAACGACATGCTGCTGTTCCTGTCGCTGACGGTTGCCGCCGCCCTGCTCGGCGGGCTGCTGCCGGCCCTGGCCTCCGCGGCCTTCGGTTCGCTGCTGCTGAACTACTTCTTCACCCCGCCGCTGCACCGCCTCACGATCGCCGACCCGCGCAACATCGTCGCCATCGTGATCTTCGTGTCGGTCGCCGTCGCGGTGGCCTCCGTGGTGGACCTGGCCGCCCGGCGTACCCAACAGGCCGCCCGGCTGCGCGCGGAGTCCGAGATACTCTCCTTCCTCGCCGGCAGCGTGCTGCGCGGTGAGACCGCCCTCGACGCGCTGCTGGAGCGGGTCCGCGAGACCTTCGCCATGGAGTCGGTGGCCCTGCTGGAACGCGCTGGTGACGTGGATCCGTGGACCCGCGCGGGCAGCGTGGGGCCCAGGCCCGTCAGCCGCCCGGAGGACGCGGATGTGGACATGCCGATCGGCGACCACATGGCCCTGGCTCTCTCCGGCCGCGTCCTGCCGGCCGAGGACCGCCGCGTGCTGGGCGCCTTCGCCGCGCAGGCAGCCGTCGTACTCGACCGCCAGCGCCTGGTCGGCGAGGCCGAGGAGGCCCGCCGGCTCGCCGAGGGCAACCGCATCCGCACCGCCCTGCTGGCCGCGGTCAGCCACGACCTCCGCACCCCGCTGGCCGCCATCAAGGCCGCCGTCTCCTCGCTGCGCTCCGACGACGTCGCCTGGTCCGAGGAGGACGAGGCGGAGCTGCTCGAAGGCATCGAGGACGGCGCGGACCGCCTCGACCACCTGGTCGGGAACCTGCTCGACATGTCCCGGCTGCAGACCGGCACCGTGCTGCCGGTGATCCGCGAGACCGGTCTCGACGAGGTGGTCCCGATGGCCCTCGCCGGCGTACCCGACGACAGCGTCGAGCTGGACATCCCCGAGTCGCTGCCCATGGTGGCGGTCGACCGCGGCCTGCTGGAGCGCGCCGTCGCCAACATCGTCGAGAACGCGGTCAAGTACAGCCCCGGCGCCACGGTTGTCACTGTGGCCGCGAGCATGCTCGGCGACCGGGTCGAGCTACGGGTCGTGGACCGCGGCCCGGGCGTCCCGGACGACGGCAAGGAGCGGATCTTCGAGCCCTTCCAGCGCTACGGTGACGCGCCGCGCGGCGCCGGGGTCGGGCTCGGACTCGCCGTGGCCCGGGGCTTCGTCGAGGCCATGGGCGGCAGGCTGGCCGCCGAGGACACCCCCGGCGGAGGTCTGACGATGGTCCTCACGCTCCGGGCCGTGGCGGGGCCCGGCCCCGTCCGCACCCCCGGCCTCCCCGCCCGGGTGACCTCGTGAACCTCGTGAGCCGTACGTGCCTCGCGCATGACCCCTGTATGACATGAACCCCTGTATGACCCGCAGACAGAAAGCAGGCCCCGGATGACCAGGGTGCTCGTGGTGGACGACGAGCCGCAGATCGTACGCGCCCTCGTGATCAACCTGAAGGCGCGCCAGTACGAGGTGGACGCGGCCCCGGACGGCGCGACCGCCCTTCAGGTCGCCGCCGCCCGCCACCCCGACGTGATCGTCCTCGACCTGGGCCTGCCCGACATGGACGGCGTCGAGGTGATCAAGGGGCTGCGCGGCTGGACCCGGGTCCCCATCCTGGTGCTCTCCGCCCGCCAGACCTCCGACGAGAAGGTCGAGGCGCTCGACGCGGGAGCCGACGACTATGTCACCAAGCCGTTCGGCATGGACGAGCTGCTGGCCCGGCTGCGGGCAGCGGTCCGCCGAGCCGAGCCCGTCGGCGCGGCCGACGACGAGGTGGTCGTGGAGACCGAGGGGTTCACCGTCGATCTGGCCGCCAAGAAGGTCAACCGCGCGGGCCGCGACGTACGCCTGACCCCCACCGAGTGGCACCTGCTGGAGGTACTGGTCCGCAACCCCGGCCGGCTGGTCAGCCAGAAGCAGCTGCTCCAGGAGGTCTGGGGGCCCTCGTACGGCACCGAGACCAACTACCTGCGGGTCTACATGGCGCAGCTGCGCCGCAAGCTCGAGGCCGACCCCTCGCACCCGCGGCATTTCATCACCGAGCCAGGAATGGGATACCGCTTCGAACGCTCCTGAACCCGGCCCCGGTAGGCTTCATGTATGAGTGCTGTACCTCGTTCCGAGAAGCCGGTGAAGCCGGCAGGCCGCTTCCGCAGGATGATCGAGCGGCTGTCCACCTCGCAGGAGGATCTGCACTCCGCGGAACTCCAGGAGGACGCGGAGGCCGCCGGGTGTACGCGGATCTGTGACTGCCATGACCGCCAGATAGTCAAGGTGACTGGTACCTTGCGCACGGTCACCCTGCGGCCGCGGGCCGGTGTGCCGGCTCTGGAGGCGGAGCTGTTCGACGGCTCCGCCGCCCTGGACGTGGTCTGGCTCGGCCGCCGCGCCATCGTGGGGATAGAGCCGGGCCGGCGAATGATCGCGTCCGGCCGGATCTCCATGAGCCACGGACGCCGGGTGCTGTTCAATCCCAAGTACGAACTGCGACCGCTCGGACAGGAGTAGCCGGTGGCGTCTCTCGACAAGCCGACCACGACCGGACAGGACAGCGAGGCCGGGGGCGAGGCGAAAGCCGTCACCGAAGCCGCCCTGTTCGAGGCCTTCGGCGGGGTCCGGGGCCTGGTGGAGACCGTTCTCCCCGGCCTGCTGTTCGTGACCATCTTCACGATCAACAAGGATCTGCACCTCTCGGCCATCGCGGCCCTGGCAGTCTCCCTGGTGCTCGTCGCCGTACGCCTGATCCGCAGGGACACCGTCAAGCACGCCTTCAGCGGCGTCTTCGGGGTCGCCTTCGGTGTGGTCTTCGCGATGATGACCGGCAACGCCAAGGACTTCTATCTGCCCGGCATGCTCTACACGCTCGGCCTGGGCCTCGCGTACATCATCACCTCGATCGCGGGCGTCCCGCTGATCGGGCTGATCCTGGGCCCGGTGTTCAAGGAGAACCTCTCCTGGCGCACCCGGAACCCGGGCCGCAAGAAGGCCTACACCAAGGCCAGCTGGGCCTGGGGCCTGATCCTGCTCGCCAAGTGCGCGATCCTCTTCCCGCTCTACTGGTGGGCGGACACCGAGCAGCTGGGCTGGGTGCTCGTGACGCTGAAGATCCCGCCGTTCCTGCTGGCGGTCTACCTCACCTGGGTCTTCCTGGCCAAGGCGCCGCCGCCCATCGACGTCTTCGCGGAGATGGAGGCGCAGGAGCGGGCCGAGAAGGAGCGCAAGGCGGCGGCGCAGCGCGGCGAGGTCTGAATCCGGGCGCCGAGTCCGGGCGCTGAGTCCGGGCGGCCACCGAACGCCGAAGGGCCCGGGAAACCGTTTCGGTTTCCCGGGCCCTTCGCGTGCTCGCGTGGTGCGCTGCGACCTGTGTGCGTACCGCCGTCAGCCGGACGAGTCGGCGTGGCGCGCCGACAGCAGGTCCTCCAGCTGCTCCTCGCGCGCCTGCGCGGCCACGAACAGCAGCTCGTCACCCGGCTCCAGGGTCTCCTCGCCGTGCGGCGTGAGCACCCGGCTGCCGCGGATGATCGTGACCAGCGAGGTGTCCTCCGGCCAGGCCACATCGCCGATCTGAGTGCCGGCCAATGTCGACTCCGGCGGCAGGGTCAGCTCGACGAGGTTCGCGTCGCCGTGGCTGAAGCGCAGCAGCCGTACGAGATCACCGACGCTCACCGCCTCCTCGACCAGGGCCGACATCAGGCGCGGCGTGGAGACCGCGACATCGACGCCCCAGGACTCGTTGAACAGCCACTCGTTCTTGGGGTTGTTGACCCGGGCCACGACCCGCGGCACCCCGTACTCCGTCTTGGCGAGCAGCGAGACGACCAGGTTCACCTTGTCGTCGCCGGTCGCCGCGATCACGACATTGCAGCGCTGCAGCGCGGCCTCGTCCAGCGAGGTGATCTCACAGGCGTCGGCCAGCAGCCACTCGGCCTGCGGCACCCGCTCCACCGAGATGGCGGTCGGCGCCTTGTCGATGAGGAGAACCTCGTGCCCGTTCTCCAGCAGTTCACCCGCGATGGAACGGCCCACCGCACCGGCCCCGGCGATCGCGACCCTCATGCGTGTGCCTCCTCGGGCCCTTCGGCGAACGCCGCCTCGACCTTCTCGATCTCGTCGGTGCGCATCATGACGTGCACCAGGTCGCCCTCCTGCAGCACCGTCTGGGACGTGGGCAGAATCGCCTCGCCCAGCCGGGTGAGGAACGCGACGCGTACGCCCGTCTCGTCCTGGATCTTGCTGACCTTGTGGCCGATCCAGGCGGGGGCGGTGTGCACCTCGGCGAGCTGGACGCCGCCGCTCGGGTCGCGCCACAGCGGCTCGGCGCCCGCCGGCAGCAGCCGGCGCAGCATCTGGTCGGCCGTCCAGCGGACGGTGGCGACGGTCGGGATGCCGAGGCGCTGGTAGACCTCGGCGCGACGGGGATCGTAGATCCGGGCCGCGACGTTCTCGACGCCGAACATCTCGCGGGCCACCCGGGCCGCGATGATGTTGGAGTTGTCGCCGCTGCTCACGGCGGCGAACGCCCCGGCGTCCTCGATGCCGGCCTCACGCAGCGTGTCCTGGTCGAAGCCGACGCCGGTGACGCGGCGGCCGCCGAAGCCCGAGCCCAGCCGGCGGAAGGCGGTGGGGTCCTGGTCGACGACAGCGACCGTGTGGCCCTGCTGCTCCAGGGTCTGCGCGAGAGCGGATCCCACTCTTCCGCAGCCCATGATGACGATGTGCACGCCCGTCCTTCCGGCTGTCAACAGTTCTGGCCCAAGTCGTGTCAGGTTTAACAGGGTCTCAGACCGTCGCCCAAGCTACACACGCGCGGTCGCGCCCGGCAGCCCCTGTGGTGTGGAGGTGCGGTACGAGCGTGCGGTACGAGCGCGAGATTCCGCGGGGGCGGGGGTGGTGGGTGGGCGCCGTTCATATCGAACGCATACGATCCTCTCCGTGTCCAAACTGACCGACGTGCCCAAACGGATCCTGATCGGCCGGGCGCTGCGCAGCGACCGCCTGGGAGAAACCCTCCTTCCCAAGCGTGTCGCGCTCCCCGTCTTCGCGTCCGACCCGCTCTCCTCCGTCGCGTACGCGCCCGGGGAAGTCCTCCTCGTGCTCTCCATCGCGGGTGTGTCGGCCTACCACTTCAGCCCGTGGATCGCGGCGGCGGTCGTGGTGCTGATGTTCACCGTGGTGGCTTCGTACCGGCAGAACGTGCACGCCTACCCGAGCGGCGGCGGCGACTACGAGGTCGCCAACACCAACCTCGGGCCCAAGTCCGGCCTGACCGTCGCCAGTGCGCTGCTCGTCGACTACGTCCTCACGGTCGCCGTGTCGATCTCGTCGGGAGTCGAGAACCTGGGCTCCGCCATCCACTTCGTCGTGGAGCACAAGGTCCTCTGCGCCATCGGGATCATCGTTCTCCTGACGCTGATGAACCTGCGCGGCGTGAAGGAGTCGGGCAAGCTCTTCGCCATCCCCACCTACGTCTTCGTGGTCGCTGTCTTCACCATGGTCGCCTGGGGCGCCTTCCGGGGCCTGGTCCTCGACGACACCATGAAGGCCCCGACCGCCGACTTCACCATCAAGGCCGAGGAGCAGGGGCTGGCCGGCATCGCGCTGGTCTTCCTGCTGCTGCGGGCCTTCTCCTCCGGCTGTGCGGCGCTCACCGGCGTGGAGGCGATCAGCAACGGTGTCCCCGCGTTCCGCAAGCCGAAGAGCAAGAACGCCGCCACCACCCTGCTCCTCATGGGCGCCCTCGCGACGACCATGTTCTGCGGCATCATCGGCCTGGCCATGGCCACCGATGTGAAGATGGCCGAGAAGCCCGCCCACGACCTGCTGCAGAACGGCGTCCCGGTTGGCAGCGAATACGTCCAGGACCCGGTGATCTCGCAGGTCGCAGCTGCCGTCTTCGGCGAGGGAACGTTCTTCTTCGTGCTGCTCGCCGCCGCCACCGCGCTGGTCCTCTTCCTGGCCGCCAACACCGCGTACAACGGCTTCCCGCTGCTCGGCTCGATCCTGGCGCAGGACCGCTACCTGCCGCGCCAGCTGCACACCCGCGGCGACCGGCTGGCCTTCTCCAACGGCATCGTGCTGCTCGCCGGCGCGGCCATCCTGCTGGTCTGGCTGTACGAGGCCGACTCGACCAAGCTGATCCAGCTCTACATCGTCGGCGTCTTCGTGTCCTTCACGCTCAGCCAGACCGGCATGGTCCGGCACTGGAACCGGCACCTGAAGACCGAGCGGGACCCGGCCGCACGCCGCCGCATGATCCGCTCCCGCGCGATCAACACCTTCGGCGCCTTCTTCACCGGCCTGGTGCTCGTGGTCGTCCTGGCCACCAAGTTCACGCACGGTGCCTGGGTCGCCCTGCTGGGCATGGTGATCTTCTACGGGACGATGACCGCGATCCGTAAGCACTACGACCGGGTGGCCGAGGAGATCGCCGCCGCCGAGGGCCCGTCCGACGACAGCGTGCGCCCCTCCCGCGTCCACTCCATCGTCCTGGTCTCCAAGGTCCACAAGCCGACGCTGCGCGCGCTCGCGTTCGCCAAGCTGACCCGCTCCGACACGCTGGAAGCGCTCAGCATCATGGTCGATCCGGCCGAGACCAAGGCCCTCAAGGCCGAGTGGGAGCGGCGCGCCATCAATGTGCCGCTGAAGATCCTCGACTCGCCGTACCGCGAGGTCACGCGGCCGGTCGTGGAGTACGTGAAGGGCCTGCGCAGCGAGAACCCGCGCGACGCGGTCAGTGTCTACATCCCGGAGTACGTGGTCGGCCGCTGGTACGAGCAC
Source organism: Streptomyces mabaensis (assembly GCF_053763515.1). Lineage (NCBI taxonomy): Bacteria > Bacillati > Actinomycetota > Actinomycetes > Kitasatosporales > Streptomycetaceae > Streptomyces > Streptomyces mabaensis. Next base: position 122,262 of record NZ_JBSOPZ010000005.1, on the reverse strand, counting down.
CTGCTGCACAACCAGAGCGCGCTGCGGCTCAAGGGCCGGCTGCTGTTCACCCCGGGCGTGATGGTGACCTCGGTGCCGTACCAGCTGGAGTCCTCGGAGCTGGCGAAGAAGCGGGCCAAGAAGCGCCAGGAGTGGAACGCTCCCGGGTCGGTGCGCCGCGGGCCGGTGGACCAGCGGCCCAAGGAGCCGAGCGGCAAGAGCTGAGGCCTGCGTACCTGCTTGTGGTGAACGGCCGGACATCGCCCACGTAGACTGGTGGGTCGTTGTCCGGCCGTCGCTTTGCGGTCCCCTGAAACCTCTGGAGTCACCCCACCATGCAGACAGAACCCAAGGCTTCACTGGTGGGGCAGGAGTACGAGGTCGAGGTCGGCCCCGTCGCGCACGGCGGCCACTGCATCGCCCGTACCGAAGAGGGCCGCGTGCTGTTCGTACGGCACACCCTGCCCGGTGAGAAGGTCCTCGCCCGCGTGACCGAGGGCGAGGAGGACTCCCGGTTCCTGCGCGCCGACGCCGTCACCGTCCTGGAAGCGTCCAAGGACCGCGTCGAGGCGCCCTGTCCGTACGCCGGACCGGGCAGGTGCGGCGGCTGCGACTGGCAGCACGCCAAGCCCGGCGCCCAGCGCCGGCTCAAGGGCGAGGTGATCGCCGAGCAGCTGAAGCGCCTGGCGGGCCTCACGCCCGAGGAGGCCGGCTGGGACGGCACGGTCGTGCCGGCGCCGGGTGACAAGCTGCCCGCCGGTGTGGTGCCGGCCTGGCGCACCCGCGTGCAGTACGCGATCGACGCCGACGGGCGCGCCGGGCTGCGCAAGCACCGCTCGCACGATGTCGAGCCCATCGAGCACTGCATGATCGCCGCGACGGGCGTCTCGGAACTGGGCGTCGAGAAGCGCGAGTGGCCGCAGCTCGCCTCGGTCGAGGCGATCGCCGCCACCGGTTCGGGCGACCGGCAGGTCATCCTCACGCCGCAGCCCGGCGGCCGGCTGCCCCTGGTCGAGCTGGACAAGCCGGTCTCCGTCCTGCGGGTGGAGGAGCGCGACGGGGGCGTGCACCGCGTGCACGGGCGCCCGTTCGTACGCGAGCGCGCCGACGGCCGTACGTACCGCGTGGGCATGGGCGGCTTCTGGCAGGTGCACCCGCAGGCCGCCGACGTGCTGGTCCAAGCCGTGATGCAGGGGCTGATGCCGCGCAAGGGCGAGATGGCGCTCGACCTGTACTGCGGTGTGGGCCTGTTCGCGGGCGCGATCGCGGAGCGCGTCGGGGACACGGGCGCGGTGCTCGGGATCGAGTCCACCAAGCGCGCCGTGGAGGACGCCCGGCACAACCTCCAGGACCTGGAGCGGGTACGCATCGAGCACGGCAAGGTCGAGCAGGTCCTGCCCCGCACCAAGATCACCGAGGCCGACCTGATCGTCCTCGACCCGCCGCGGGCCGGCGCCGGCAAGCAGACGGTGAAGCACCTGGCGAGCCTGGGCGCGCGCCGGATCGCGTACGTGGCCTGCGACCCGGCGGCGCTGGCCCGGGACCTGGCGTACTTCCGAGAGGGCGGCTACAAGCCCCGCACGCTGCGCGCGTTCGACCTCTTCCCGATGACCCACCACGTGGAGTGCGTGGCGATCCTGGAGCCTGCCGCAAAAGGCCTCTGACCTGCTCGTTCCCTGCATTTTGAGGTTCTGGGCGGGCCGGTCGGACCTGTTTTCGGGTGTCCAGCATGTGAAGCGGGGCTGGTCGGGCAAGCGCGCCTGACTGGGGATTCATCGGGCGCGACGGCAGCGCAAGCCGTGGCCGCACCCTCGTCACGTTCTTGACGCTCGTTCTGAAGGCCCATCACATCGGGCGGGTGGGGTTCGACGCGGCCAAGTGGCTCAGCTGTAGGGCCCGTGGCTGCCTGTTCCCTGCGCCAATCAGCGGGATCGGCCCCAATGGGGTCGACGTGATTCGGTCCAGTTGTCGTCCGCAGGCGGCAGTAGCGGGGCCACCCGCTCCCGCAGGTCGTCAGGAACAAGATCAGCACGCACCCCGGACACTCTGCCGACCAAGATCGTCGACCACAAGGACCCGCACAACTACTCATTCGGGAACGATCAGCTATCGCACTTGAGGGGACCGCAACACCGGGGTCTGAACGCGTGGTGACAACGACCGAACCATCGCTGACCTGTGGTCAGGCGTCACCGGTGCACCCGGCCCGCCGCCATCACCAGGCGTACGTCGCGTAGAGCCTGGAGGTCCCGCAGAGGGTCGCCCCGGACGACCAGCAGGTCCGCGCGGTGTCCCGGGGAGAGGGTTCCGGTGTCGGTGAGGCCGAGGGCCTCGGCCGTGCGCTGGGTGGCCAGGTCCACGATCTCCGGTGGTGTGCAGCCCAGGTGGCCGAAGAACTCCAGGCTGGAGACGAAGTCGTCGAAGACCGCGCGGCTCACCCCGGCGTCCGTGCCCGTGATCAGGCTGACCCCCCGCTCCCGCATGCTGCGCAGCCCGCCGAACATCGTCTCGGCGCGTTCGGCGCCGAAGCGCTGAGCGAAGCCTCGCCAGTCCGGGCTGGCGGCCGGGCAGACGTGGATGCCCTTGGCCGCGATCTCGTCGACCACGTCGTCGATCAGCCGGAAGCCGTCCTGGTCGATCCAGGTGCAGTGCTCGATCGTGGTCACCCCCGCCTCGACCGCGGCCCGGATGCCGTCGGTGCCGTGCGCGTGGGCCGCCACCGGGAGGCCGGCTTGGGCCGCCTCGGCCACCACGACGTGCAGCTCCTCCGCCGTGAACTGCGCGGACCAGATCGGCGGACCGTCCTTGGTGATGCCCCCGCCTGTCGCCATCACCTTGATGACATCGACGCCCAGGGCCGCGTTCTGACGCACCAGGTCGCGGATGGCTTCCGCTCCCGAGACCTCGCCGCCCAGGAACCAGCAGTGGCCGCCGGGGCCCGTGACGGGCGTGCCGGCGGCCAGGATCCGGGGGCCGGGCAGCCGGCCGGCCGTGATGCTGTCGCGCAGCCGTACCACCAGGCCGTTGCGGTCACCCAGGTCGCGCACGGTGGTGACTCCGGAGTCCAGCAGGGCGCGCGCCCGGTCGGCCATTCCCTTGCTCACCGTGGCGTCGTCGGCCTCCCGCAGCGCGGTAACCGGGTCGGGGCCCGCGTCCAGCGCGAGGTGGACGTGCGCGTCGACGAGTCCCGGCAGCAGCGTGCCGTTCGGGTGGTCGTGGCGTGCGACGCCGACGGGGGCGCGGGCCTCCACCTCTTCGCGCGGGCCGACGTCCATGATCACGCCGTCGCGGACCAGGACCGCTCCGTCGGACAGCCGCCGCTCGTGCGGCCCGATTACCACGCGCCCGGCCGAGATCAGCGCTTCCGTCTCCATCGGTGCTCCGTTCCTCACGCGCGCGAAGCCGTCAGGGCCTCGGACATCCGTGTCAATTGCCGTACGTCGTCTTCCAGTCCGCCGTCCCCGTCCCCGTCGGGCAGCGCCACCGGCACCGCCTGCGACGGCGCCTCCTCTCCCGCCGCGTACGCCCGCAGCGCCGTCCGCAGATGGAGCGCCGCGACCTCCGGCTCCAGGGGCACCTCGGTGTCCGCCACCAGCGCCAGATGGGGGCTGATCCGGACCAGGCCGTCCCGGCACTCGATGACGCGCCGGTAGTAGCGGCGGTGCACGCTGCGCGGGGTCAGCACGTCCCACCAGCGGTCGGGCCGGGTGCGTTCGAGCGCGTCCTCCGGGAACGCGGCATGCAACTCCGTCCACAGCGGGGCGAGTCCGCGATACACGCGGCCGTGGTGCCACCACAGCCGGATGCTCGCCCACCGCGTCACAAGGCCGGGGCAGACCACGCCCGCAACGAACAGCGGGATCGCCAGGTCGAGGACGAGCTTCGCCCCGACGATCACGGGGTGCGGCACCTCCCCGCCGAGGAGGCGTACGAGCGTCGCGGCCTCGCGGACCGCCGAGGCGAGCACCATGCCGGCCAGCGCGGCCGTCAGCATCCACAGCCCGGTCACCAAGGGCCGGCGCGCCAGCCGGGCGTACCGCACGGTCCACACCAGTGCGGTGGCCAGGGCGTACGTCAGGTAGGCGCCGGCCATGAGGTAGAAGACGGCGACGCCCGGCTCCCGCATGTCGGCGGTGGCGTACGTGTGGCTCCGCTCGACGCCGGGCGTCAGCACCATCGCCAGCGTGACGACGGCCGCGGTCGCGGCGAGCGGCACCGTCTGTCGCCGCACCCGCGCGGTGGCGGTCGCGGGGTCCGACGCCGCGTGGATGAAGAAGCAGCCGAGGAAGTGGACCGTGCCCAGCAGACAGAGGTTCTGCGCCAGCTTCGCGGCGCCGTCCGCGGTCAGGCCGTCCATGAGCCGGGCTCCGGCCGGGACGCCGAAGGGGAAGGAGAGGCCCGCGCACAGCAGACAGAGGAACACCGCGCGGAGCATGCGGTCGGACGGGTCGCGCAGGCCCTGCCTACCCGTCCAGAGCAGCGAACCGTACAGGACGACGGCGAGCACCACGGAGAGCACGGTCAGAGCCACCCCTGCCGGTCGGCCAGCGCAGTGTGAACCCGGAGCGCCGAGGCGTCACCGGGGGCACGGGGCGTGACCCGGTCGAGGACCGAGGCCCATTCGAGGATGATGGTGGCGACGAGCTCGGCCTCGCGCTCCCGCTCCTCCACGTACGACGTGCGCCGCAGCGCCCGGTTGATCGCCTCGGCCGACAGATCGGGCAGCAGCTCCTGCCACACGGCGTCGTCCGACTGGTCGCCCGTGTGGTCCGCGAGGATGTGGCCGACCTCGTGCAGGACGATGTGGTCCTGGTGTGCCTGGCTGGTTTCCTTCTGGAAGAAGATGTAGTCCGCGTGGGCGCCGGCGATCCACAGACCGTAAGGGCCGGGGACGGGCAGGGAGTACGGGATCAGCCGGATCGGCCGCCCGCGGTGCTCGCCGAGGAGCCGGCACAGGTCGGGTACGTGCAGGGGAGGTGTGATGCCCAGCTCCCGGAGGATGGAGCGACATCGCTTGCGTAACCGTCGTTCGTTCAAGGACCAACTCCGCTGGTGGATATCCCGCGTCCTGGCCTGTCATCCAACGGGGTCACACCGTCATGATCCAGGGCGATTTCGGCCATCATCCCCAGGAGCGCCGCCGCGTTCGGCCTGCTCCAGGCGGTAGACGACGTCCAGCAGGTCCATCACCTGCTTGCGGTGCTCCTGCGACAACTGGCCCGCCCGCATGGCCATCAGCTTCACGTCACTGCCCTGGGAGGCCTCGTGCAGCCGCGCCTGCTCGGAGGCGAGCGCCGAGAGCTGCTTTTCGATGCGTGCGCCCGCCTCATCGTCCACGAAATAGGCCGTGGGCACACCGAAGAAGGCGGCCAGCGCCTGGAGATGCCGGAGCGTCGGATTGGTCTTGCGGCTCTTGCGCAACTGCCAGATGTAGGACTGCGAGATGGAGACGCCGGTGTCCCGGATGGCCGACGCCACTTGCTCGTTGCTGTACTCGTGAGCGGGGTCGGGCCGGACGGTCTTGAAGAGTCGGTTCAGCTTGTCGGCGAAGCTGTGATCGGCGTTCTCCGGCACGGCGTCCACCCCTTCGGGCCTGGTGCGGGGCTCCCGCGCGAACTCCGGTACGAGATCCGACGCGGAATCCGGTACGCGTATCGATGCGTTTTTCCACTGAGGTGAATGCACGCAACGCCCATTCTGGCCGAGCTGGTTGAAGACCGTCAAGCTACGGGCTACGGTACCGCTGCACCGGCCGTCGACCGACGTGAAAGATCCAATCACCGAAGAATCGACGTGAGTCGATGCCGGACCAGTGGAACGGCGGTGGCAGCCTTCGGCTCCCGCCCCGACCACCCCGGGAGCCGCCCGTCGCGCTGCCTCGACGCTGGGCCGATCCCCTGTGCCGGCGAGCCGACGGCATGGCGCGCGAGCCTGAGCACAACGTGAGCAGAAGGGGGATCCACGGAATGTCATCAGTGCCGGGAACGGCCCACATCCGCGTCCATGCGAGCGCCGGCGCAGAGCCGCTCTACGCCCGGATCCGGGCGAAACTCAGGATGGACATCGCCGCCGGTCTGTACGCCCAGGGGGAGTACCTCCCCCCGGCGGACCAGCTCGGCCGGGAGTACGGAGCCAACAAGAACACCATCCTGCGGGCGCTGCGGCTGCTGCGCAGCGAAGGCCTCATCGACTTCGGCCGGGGGCGCGCCGCGGTCGTGCTCCACGGCACGCAGCCGATGGACCTCGACGACATCTCCGACCAGCTCCAGCGGGTCGTCAACCTCGCCGACGTCTCGGGCATCCCGCGCGCCGCGATCATCTCCGCCATCGAGCGGATGCCCAGGGTGGCCGCCCGGCACGGGCGCACCGCGCGGCGCGGACAGCGGGCGCCCCGGACCGCCGGCCGGGCTGGTGCCAAGGAAGCTCATGCGGAGAGTAAGCAACAACCCAAGAAGACCATGCTGATCCACCGCCCGCGGCCCACCGGATCCGGCTGAGCGGAGCGCCCCTCCTCCAAGGTGGCGACCCCGCCGGGGGAGCCCGGACCACCCCGACGGGCCGGGCCACGGAGCGTGTTGGGCGCCGGCCGCGCCTTGAGCGGCCGGAGGCCCGCGGCCGAGGATCTTCGTGGGCGGTCACCGCAACCCGGGAACGGGGCCGTCTCGCCAGAAACCCAGCGAGAGAAAGGGATCAGAACCATGGCCAAGAAGGTCTACGAGGTTCCGGCGCTGTCCAAGGCCGGCGACTTCCGCAAGGACACCGGCTTCCTGAAGCGCGGGCCGCACGAGCCCAAGGTCCGCCTGCCTCTGGGCTGGTAGTCCGATGACAGGCCACGGCGAGGGTTGGTTCGCGCTGTTTCCGGACTGTGAGGCCGCCCTCGCTGTGGCCTCCCGCCTGGAGGCACGCCCGGCTCGGACCCTCACGCACCCGTCCGGAAACCCGTTCATCGTGGGCGACTGGGCCGGCTCTGTCCACGCCCGCAACAGCCACGGGCTCTTCGTGGCGCTCCTTGGGCACACCCCGGTCGGCGCCGCCGAACTCGAGGCGCACCTCGCCGGGGTGCGCGAGATCGACGCGCTCGACCGGCTGACCGCCCGGCTGCCCGGTGACTTCCACGTCGTCGTCGAGGCCCACGGCGAGATCCACGCCCGTGGCACGGCCGCCGGGCTGCGCCGCCTCTTCCACGCCGCCTCCGACGGGCTCACCGTCGCCGCCAACCGCGCCGACATCCTGGCCCGGATGCTCGACGCGCCCGTCGACGAGGACGTCCTCGCTCTGCGCCTGCTGGACTTTGTCCCGCACCCGCTGGGCGACGTCCCGCTCTGGCGCGGCGTCCACGCGGTCGTCCCCGGTGAACTCCTCCGCTTCGGCCGCACCCCCACCCGGACGGCCCGCTGGTGGGAGCCGCCCCGCACGCACGTACCGCTCGCCGGGGGCGCCGAGGCGCTCCGGCGCGCGCTCGACGAGGCGGTACGGATCCGGGTGGACGCGGCCGGCGCCGTCAGCGCCGACCTGTCCGGCGGGCTGGACTCCACCACCGTCTGCGCGCTCGCCGTCCGGGCGAGCGGCGGGCCGCTGCCCGCGCTCACCATGCCGAGCCGGGACCCGGGCGACGACGACGTGCGGTGGGCGCGGCTCGCCGCCGCCGAAATCGACGGCCTCGACCACGTCCTGCTCGACATCGACGAGATCCCGCTCTTCTACAGCGGCCTGCTCGACGTGCGCGGTCCCGTCGACGAACCCCTGCCCACCATCCTCGACCAGCCGCGTCAACTCGTCGGCCACGACGGCCTCCTGGCCGGCGGCTCACGGCTGCACCTGACCGGCATGGGCGGCGACCACGTCCTGTGGGGACACCCCGCCCACCACCGCGACCTGCTGACCAGCCGCCCGCTCACCGCACTGCGCAGCATCCGCGGCTACCGGGCCCAGAACCGCTGGTCGCTGCGGGAGACGCTGTCGGTGCTCACCGACCGCCGCCCCTACGGGCAGTGGCTCGCCGACGCCGCCGACGCGATCACCGCCCCCCGGCCCGCCCCACACAGCCCGGACGTCTTCGGCTGGGACATCCCGCCGCGCCTCCCAGGCTGGGCCACGCCCGACGCCGCCGCCTCCGTACGCCGGAGTCTGCGGGAGGCCGCCCGCACCGCCGAACCGCGCGGCGCGACCCGGGCCCTGCACAACGAACTCCACACGCTGCACCACGGCACGCGCGCCACCCGGATCCTGCACCAGGTCGCCGAGCACAGCGGTCTGCCGCTGGCCAGCCCCTTCCTCGACGACGCGGTGGTCGAGGCGTGCTGGTCCGTGCGGTCCGAGGAGCGCGCCACCCCGTGGGAGTTCAAGCCGCTGCTCAAGACCGCGATGCGCGGCCGGGTCCCCGACGCCCTGCTGCGCCGGACGACCAAGGGCGAGGCGTCCGCCGACGCGGCCAACGGCCTGCGCGAGAACCGGGGCCGGCTCGCCGACCTGTGGCGGGACTCGTACCTCGCCAAGACCGGCTTGGTCGACGCCGAGCGGCTCGTGGACGTCACCCTGCGGCCCTCGTCGCCCGAACTGCGGCACGGCGGCCTCGACGCCACGCTCGCCTGCGAGATCTGGCTCCGCACCATCTGAAGGGGAAACGCGATGCAACTGCGCGAGGACGTGTCCTTGGTCGACACGGACTACGGCAAGGTCCTGCTCGACGGCTGCACCGGCGAGTACTGGGAGCTCAATCCGACCGGCAGCCTGGTCCTGATTGCCCTGCTCGCCGGCAGACCGGCCCGGGAGATCGCCGCCACGCTCTGCTCCGAGTTCGACGTCGACGGCGACCGGGCGACGGCCGACGTCACCGCGCTCCTGACCGCCCTGCACGACGCCCACTTGGTCCGGCCATGAGCTTCCACCCCGTGCCGGAGACCCACACCGGGACGTCGTTCGCACAGCGCGCCGCCGCCCGCCTCGCCGTGGCGGCTGCCCGCCCCCTGCTCCTCCTGCCGCCCGCCCGGCTTGGACGCCTCCTTCGCCTGGTGGCGCGCGGTGCGCGCCCGGCCGGACACGACCGTACGTACCGGGCGCGCCAGGCAGTCACCACGGTCAGCGCGGTGTGCGCGGGACGCGAGGGCTGCCTGCCCCGTTCGGTAGCCACGGCGCTGCTGTGCCGCGCCCGGGGGGAGTGGCCCACCTGGTGCGTCGGCGTACGCGCCGCGCCGCCCTTCGGCGCCCACGCCTGGGTGGAGGCGGGGGGCAGGCTGGTCGGCGAGGAACTGCCTGAGAGCTACTTCCGGGTGCTGATCAGCGTGGGCTCCCGGACCGAGGAGAGGAGCCGCCCATGACGGAGCCGCCCATGACGGAGCCGCCCCTGACGGAGCCGTCCGTCACCAGGCCCACGACCGGGTCGCCCGGGCCCGGGCCCGGGACGGAGCCCGCGACCGAGCCGACAGCCAAGGGCGCCGAGGCGCCCGAGGGCGGCCCCCGCACCGGCGACCTGCTGCGGCTGCTGCGCGGGAGCGGCCGTACCGTCGGCGCCGCGCTCGCGCTGACCGTCTCCGGGACCGTACTCGGCCTGCTCCAGCCGCTCCTGACGATGCGTCTGATCGACCGGGTCTCCGCCGACCGCGCCGTCTCTCTGATGGTCGTCGCACTGGCCGCCCTCTTCGTCGCCCAGGCGGCGCTGGAGGCGTGCGGCCAGTATCTGCTGGACGTAACCGGCGAGAGCGTCGTCCGGCGCCTGCGCCGACGGCTCGTCGAACGGCTGCTGTTCGTCCAGGTCCGCGAGCTCGACGGCCGACGGGTCGGCGATCTGCTGTCACGCGTCGGCACCGACACCACCGTGCTGCGCGACATGGTGGCGGGCAGCTTCGTACAGCTCGTCACCGTCTCCGTGACCGGTGTCGGCGCGGCCGGGCTGATGCTCTGGATCGACCCGGTGATGTTCCTCGTCGTCGCTGCGACGCTCCTGGTTGCCGCCGTCCTCGTCGCCGGGGTGATGGCGGGCATCCGTACCAGTGCAGAGCAGGCCCTCGCCGGCGTCGGCGACATGACCGCCGACCTCGAACGCGCCCTCGGCGGCATCCGGACCGTACGGGCAGCCCGCGCCGAACACCGGGAGGCCGAGCGGATCGGGGCGGACGTGGACGCGGCCTACGCCGCCGGGGTGCGCTCCGCGCGGCTCGGCTCCGTCGTCGGGCCGGCCATGGAGATCGCGGTCAACGGATCCTTCCTGCTCGTGCTGCTGATCGGCGCCGTCCGGGTCTCCAACGGTTCCATGTCCGTCAGCGAACTGGTGGCGTTCTTGCTCTTCGCCACCTACCTCGTGATGCCGCTCGCGGGGCTCTTCAACGCGCTCAGCCTTATCCAGCGCGGCCTCGGGTCGCTCCGCCGCATCGAGGACGTCCTGCGGCTACCCGTGGAGGGGGCCGAGGAGGCTGGCGCGGCGGCGGAGGCCCCGCCCGCCGAGCCCTCCGCCCGGACCCCCTCGCCCCTGCTCGACCTGCGTGGCGTCGCGTTCTCGTACGGCGAGCGGCCCGTGCTGCGCGAGGTCTCCTTCGCCGTGCCCCGGAACGGGCTCATCGCTCTCGTGGGGCGGTCCGGCGCAGGAAAGACCACCCTCGTCTCGCTCGTCGAGAAGTTCTACGAGCCCGACGGCGGACACGTCCTCTTCGACGGCGAGGACCTCCGCGGAATCGACCCGCGCGCCCACCGCGCCCGTATCGGACTGGTAGAGCAGCACGCGCCGCTGCTCTACGGAACACTGCGCGAAAATCTCACGTATGCGAACCCGGAAGCCGACGAGGAGAGAATCCGCGAAACGCTGCGGATGGTCAATCTCGCCGAACTCGTCGAACGCCTTCCGGAGGGCCTCGAAACAGCCGTCGGCGACCGCGGATTCAACCTTTCCGGCGGCGAGCGCCAACGCGTCGCCATCGCCCGCGCGCTGCTTCCCCGGCCTGAACTCGTCCTGCTCGACGAACCGACCTCACAACTGGACCCGATCAACGAACGCGACCTCACCGACATGCTCCGGGACATCTCCCAGGAACGCGCGCTGCTCGTCGTGGCCCACCGCATGTCGACCGTACGCGCCGCCGACCGGATCGTCGTCCTGGACGACGGCCGGGTCAGCGCCGTGGGCACCCATGAACAGCTGCTCACCGAGGACCCGTTCTACCGCAGGCTGACCACCGACCACCTCACGCGGCCGCTGGATAGGGCCGCCGCAGACAGGAGCGTCGCAGCGCCGTGAGCGAGACCCGCATCCCGCACCCCGACACCCGCATCCCGCACCCGGAGGCCCGTACATCCCACCCCGCGCGCCGTGCGCCGCACCCCGAACCGCCGGCCCGCGCTCCGGGCGGTCCCCACTGGAAACCCGCGCTGGCACGCGTCGGCCGGCTCACCCCGCGGGAGCAGGAGACCTTCCTGCTGCTCGCCGAGGGGCTGTCGAACGAGTCGATGGCGCAGCGCCTGCACGTCACCGAGAGAACCGTGCGCGCCCATGTCGCCGCCGTCATGGAGAAACTGGAACTCAATTCCCGCCTTGCCGTGTGCCTAGCCTCCTACGCATTCGCGACGGAAGGCATTCCCCGACCGGCGTGAATATTGGCGCCACCGCCAATGGAACCGATGAACGCGATTCGACAGGATTTCTCCAGCGCCGGGAAAACACCGGTGTCCCCGGCGGACTTCGCCGCCGGGAGAGGACCTCCGAAAGGAATAGTCGTGTCGGACGCATTCGACCTGGACGCCCGTATCTCCGCCCCCGCCGCCGGTCCCGCCGGTGAGCAGGCGCCCCCGCCGTCGATCTCGACGATCGCCACCCGCACTGTCTGCACCCGGGTCGGCTGCAGCGTCACCAAGACGTGTGCCTGCACCTCGATGTGCACGATCCTCTGCGTGGGCCCCAAGTAGGCACGGGCTGAACGCCTGACGGGTGCTGCCGTGATGGAGACACGGCAGCACCCGTCGACGCAGTGCGCGAGCAACACGCCGAACAGACAGGACTGGACTGACATGCACCTCGCCCACCACGGTACCGACACCTGGGCCGGCACGGCAGACCCCGCACTCGTGCGGCGCGCGCGGATGGCGATCAGCCAGGTCGTGGCCGCGACCACGACCCCCGCCCAGCTCGACGACCTCGCGCTCCGCGCCGCCGAACAGAGCGACACCTCCGGCGCCTGGTACCCGCCCAGTCTTACCCACGGTCTGGCCGGTTTGGCGCTCCTCCACCTGTACGCCGCTCGCGCCGGGCTCGGCGATCCGGACACGGCGTACGCCCACATACGCGAGGCGATCCTGTCCACCCAGGTCGAATCCCTGGAGCACCACGGCCTGTTCGCCGGCACCAGCGGTCTCGCCCTCGCCCTCGCCGACGTCGCCCGGGACGAGCCCCGCTTCGGCCCCAGCCTCGACCGGCTGAACGAGCAGCTCGCCGAGCAGGTCCTCGCCGCGCCCCCGCACCGGGTCGAGCGGGCCGTCAGCGACCTCGATTACGACCTGGTCACCGGCGCCGCCGGTACCCTCGCCCACCTCTGCGCCGTCCCCGAGCCCTCCACGCGCGTCGCCGAGGCCGTCGCCGTGCTCGTGGACCACCTCGTCTGGCTCGCCGGACCCGCCGAGACGGAGGACACCCCGCACCGCTGGCTCATCACCCCGGCGCACTACCCGCCCGTCGGCGACTACGACGCCAAGTACCCGCACGGATACCTCAACCTCGGCCTCTCGCACGGCGTTCCGGGCGTGGCCGCCGCCCTTGCCGCCGCCTGGGAGGCGGGCCACCGCAGGCCCGGCCAGCTGGAGGCCGTCGCCCACCTCACCCGCTGGATCCGTGACCGGGCCGGCACCGACGCGTACGGCCCCGTCTGGGGCGACGGTGTCCCCGTCGACGAGCACGGCCACGAGGCCGCCGACTGCGGGCACGACCGGATCGCCTGGTGCTACGGCACCGTCGGCGTCGCCGGCGCCCTGCTGACCGTCGCCGAGGCCACCGCCGACGAGGAGCTCCGTACCGCCGCCGTTACCGCCTTCGAGGGCTCCCTCGCCCGTGCCGGGAACCTCTGGCCGCTCTCGCCCACGCTCTGCCACGGGCTCGCCGGACTCGTCATGCTCACCCTGGAGTTCGCGCCCCACAGCGCCGCCGCCCGCGACCGGCTCCCGGCCCTCATCGGGGAGCTGCTCGACGACCATGAACCGGCCCGCCCGCTCGGCTTCGCCGACCTGGAGGAACCCGATACCCCCGTCGACGACCCGGGGCTCCTCACCGGCGCCACCGGAGTCGCCCTCACCCTGCTCGCCGCCCTCGGCGACCAGCGGCCCGCCTGGTTCCGAGCCTTCCTCGCCCGGTGATACCCATGCCACCCTACGAGCCCGCCGGGTTTTTCCTGCTGCGCTCCCCGGTCCTGCCCGTCCGCGCCTTCCTCGAACTCACCGAGGACCCCGCCCGCACCCCGCAGGGCCTCGTCGACCTGGCCCGCCGCCCCGACGTCGCCCGCGCGCTGCTCGTCGCCAGCGAGGACCTCGCCGGCAGCCTAGACCGCCTGGACGACCTCACCGAGAAGCGCCTCCGCCGCCTGCGCTCCGGGCTGCTGCGCTACCTGACCCGCATGGCGACCCGGCCCACCCCCTTCGGTGCCTTCTCCGGCGTCGCGATGGGCGAGTTCGGCGCCGCCACCACCGCCCGGCTCGGCCGGCCCGAGGACCACCGGCTGCGCGTCCGGGCCGACATGGGCTGGCTGCTGGCGCTCATCGAGAAGCTGGAGGAGGACGCGGACCTGCTGCGTCAACTCCATCTTGTCCTCAACCCGATGGCCGCCCGCGCGGGCGACCGCGTCGTCCTGCCGCAGGCCGACAAGTACGGCCGCCACGACGAGCGGACCGTCCGCGTCCGGGCCACCCCCGCCGTAGACCTCGTCATGCGGACGGCCGCCGCGCCCGTCCCGTACGAGCGGCTCACCGCCGAACTCGCCGTCGCCTTCCCCGACGTGCCCGCCGAGACCGTCACGGGACTGGTCCGGCAGCTCTGGGACCTCGGTTTCCTCATCGGCGACCTGCGGCCGCCGCAGACCGCCGGGCGCCCCGAACACCACGTCCTGAAGAAGCTGACCGGCGTTCCCGCCGCCGCGCCCGCCGCCGAACGGCTCCGGGCCGTCGCCGACCTCGCCGACCGGGTCCACGACACCGCCTCGCTGCGCGCGCTTGCGGCGGCGCAGAGCGACCTCGTGCCGGGCCACACCGGACGGAGCTATCAGGCCGACACCCTCCTCGACCTGCGCGAGTCGGTCCTCAACGCCTCCGTCGGGCAGGCCGCCGCCGAAGCCGTCGGCGTCCTGATACGGCTCAGCGCGGCCCACGGTCGGCGCGACCATCTGACGTGCTACCGCGAGGAGTTCACCGAGCGGTACGGCGCCGGGACCCGCGTCCCCGTCCTCAGTCTGCTCAGCCCCGACACCGGCCTCGACGCACCACCGACGTACACCAATCCGCCGCGCTCCATCGAGCTGCCCACCGCCCCGCCCGACGACACCGCCCGCCTGGACGGCGCGCTCGTTGAGTTCGCCCAGCAGGCGTGGTGGGACCGCGCCGACGAGGCCGAGCTGACCGACGCCTGGCTGGACCGGCTCGCCCCGCCCGGCCCCGTACCGGACCCGCCACCCGCGATGGAGGCGTACCTCCAGATCCACGCCGCCGACCGGCAGGCCCTGGACCGGGGGGAGTGGCGGGCGGTCCTGCGCCACGACAGCCTCACCTACGGCGGACGCACCTTCGGTCGCTTCGGCGACCTGCTCGGCGCGGACACCGTGGAACGGCTCCGGGAGTACGCGCGGCGCGAAGAGGCCCTCTTCCCCGACGTCGCGTACGCGGAACTCGCCTTCCTGCCGCCCTACGGCCGCGCCGCCAACGTGACACTCCGCCCCGCCGTTCGGCCCTACGAGATCCCGGTCAACACCGCCCCGTCGGTGGGCCCGGACCAGATCGTGCCGCTGGATGACGTCCTGGTGGGCGTCTCCGGGGACCGCTTCCACCTGTGGTCGCGCCGGCTCGACCGGGAGATCGTCGTGGCGCAGCACCACATGCTCAGCCCGACCCTCGCGCCAAACGTCGCCCGCTTCCTTATCGAGGCGTCCCAGGACGGCCACGTCCTGCCGACCGGCTTCCACTGGGGACCCGCGGAGGCGGCCCCGTTCCTGCCCCGCGTCAGCCGGGGCAAGGTCGTCCTGCGGCCCGCCCAGTGGCGGCTCGCCGCCGACGCCGCCGACGACCTCGACGGCTGGCGGGCCCGCTGGCAGGTGCCCCGGCACGTCTACCTCGTCGAGGCCGACCAGCGGCTGCTCCTCGACCTCGACCACCCAGCGGGCCGCGAGGAGATCCGTACCGAACTGGCCAAACGGACCAACGTCGTCCTGCACGAGATGCTGCCCTCCTTCGACGGCATGTGGCTCCAGGACGAGGCGGGCGAGCGCTACGCCGCCGAGGTCGTCGTGCCCGTCGTCGCCCGCGACGCGGTGCGTGCCACCCGCGCGCCCGTGCCGCGTCACCACCGGGAGGTACCGGTGGAGCGCCACGCCCCCGGCGGCGCCTGGACCTTCCTCAAGGTCTACGCGGCGCCCGAGCGGCAGGACGAGATCATCGCGGGCCCGCTCCTCGACCTCGTCGCCGAACTGGCCGCGGGGAACCTCCTGGACCGCTGGTTCTACATTCGGTACGCCGACCCCTTCCCGCACCTGCGCCTGCGGGTGCGCGGCACCGAACCGGCCCGGACTCTCACCCGGGTCACCGCGTGGGGCCGGAGCCTCGTCGACCTCGGGCTCGCCCGCGACATCGAACTCGCCGGATACGCACCGGAGATCGCCCGTTACGGCGGCTCGGACGTCTTCGACACGGTCGAGCGGCTCTTCCGCGCCAACAGTGAGGCCACCGCCCTGCTGCTGTCCCGGCGCCTCGACGTCAGGCCCGAGTTCCTCGCCGTCGCCGCCCTCGACACCCTCCACGCCCAGTGGGGCGTTGACCTCACCCCGTACGCGGAACACAGCGCAGGCCCGGACGAGGTCCATGTCCGCGACACCCGTGCGCTGTTCCGCGCCCATCGTGACTACCTGTGCGAACTCCTCAGCCCCTGGGACCGCGACCCGCACGAGGAGGGCCGGGCCCACCGCCTGCTGCTCCAGGAGACCTTCGCGGCACAGGCGCACGCCGTCGCGCAGACCGCGGAGGCGGTGCGGGCGGCCGCCCGGGAGGGCGCCCTGGTCGGCTCCGAGGACCAGGTCCTCGCCAGCCTCGCCCACATGCAGATCAACCGCCTGCTGCCCATCGACCTCGACCGGGAGGCCCGCAGCCACGCCCTGTGGGCCCACGTCCGGCGCGCGGTACGCGGCCGCGAGGCGGCCGCCGGCGCCCCGCCGGGCGCGGCGGGAGAGGAGCGCCGATGATCTGGCTGCGCGTCAGCGGGCTGTTCTGGCGGCTCAGCCCGCTGCGGGTGACAGCCTTCACGGTCGTCTCCGTCCTGCTCGCCCTGATCCCGGCCGCCCAGATCGGCCTCGTCGCCGCCGCCGTGCAGGGCGTCGCCGACGCCGTCACCGGCGACCCGGACGCCGGACGCACCGCCCTGCTCGCGGGCGGCGCGCTGCTGGGCGTGGGCCTGGTCAACCACGTCCTCGGCACGTTCCTCCAGTACCTCGACACCCTGCTGCGCCTGGAGCTCACCGCCCGCGTGGGCGAGTGGGTGATGCGCAAGGGCACCCGGCTCGACCTGGAGCAGTACGAGGACGCCGAGATCTACGACACGATGCAGCGCGCCTTCCAGGAGAGCAGCGGCGGCCGTGTCTACCAGGTCTTCACCCAGCTCCTGGAGGTCGCCCGGGAGTTGGTCACGCTGGCGACCGTCAGCGTCGTGCTCTTCTCCTGGAGCCCATGGATCGCCCTGGTGATCCTGCTCTCGCCCGTCCCGTCGGTGATCTCGTACATGTTCTTCAGCCACAAGGCGTACGAGATCGAGTACGAACGGGCCCCCGACCGCCGCCGCCTGTACTACTACCAGCACCTCACGACCACCGACCACACGTACAAGGAGGTGCGGCTCTTCCAGCTCGGGCCGCACCTCCTGGAGCGGTACACCCGGCTCGTGCGGACCTTCTTCGACGTGGACCGGCGCCTCGCACGCCGGCAGTCCGTCCTCGGCGGCGTCCTCGGCCTGGTCAGCGTCGCCGCCTCGTCCGGCGCCGTGCTCTGGGCCATCCACTCCACCACCGGCGCGGGCCAGGTCGGCCAGCTCGCCGGCTACCTCCAGGCGGTCGGCTCGATCCAGGTATCCGCGCACGGCATGCTGCTCGGCATCGCCGCCCTCTACAAGGACAGCCTCTTCCTCGGCAACCTCTTCGCCTTCTTCGCCCTGCCCGAACGCCGGCTCAAGGGCGGCACCCGGCCCTTCCCGGAGAAGCTCCGCAAGGGCATCGAGTTCCGGGACGTGCGCTTCGTCTACCCCGGCACCGGCCGCGTCGTCCTCGACGGCGTCAGCTTCACCCTCCCGGCGGGCGAGTGCGTCGCCCTCGTGGGGCAGAACGGCGCGGGCAAGACCACCCTCGTCAAGCTCCTCACCCGCCTCTATGAGCCGACGGGCGGGCAGATCCTGGTCGACGACGTGCCCATCGAGGAGTACGACCTCGACGACCTGCAACGCCACATGGGTGTCATCTTCCAGGACTTCATCCGCTACGAGCTGCCCGTCCGCGACAACATCGGCTTCGGCCGCGTCGAGGCTCGGGAGGACACCGCACGCGTCGCCGAGGCGGCCCGCGCGGGCGGCGCCTCGGCGATCGTGGAGTCGCTGCCAAAGGGCCACGACACCGTCCTCGGCCGGCACTTCGAGGACGGACACCAGCTCTCCGGCGGCCAGTGGCAGAAGATCGCCCTCAGCCGCGCCTTCATGCGGCGCGCCCCCGTCGTCGTCCTCGACGAACCCACCGCGGCGATCGACGCCGAGGCCGAGGCGGAGATCTTCTCCCGGCTCAAGGACGTCGCCCGCGGCGCCACCTCCCTCGTCATCGCCCACCGCTTCTCCACGGTCCGGATCGCGGACCGGATCGTCGTCCTGGAGAACGGCAGGGTCAGCGAGGACGGCGTCCACCAGGACCTCCTGCGGGCCGACGGCGTCTACGCCCGTCTCTTCCGAATCCAGGCTTCGGGCTATCTGACCGAAGCCGCGTCCTCGTGAGGCCGAACGATGCGCGTATCCGTCCTGTACCCCCTCATGCCGACGGACCCCGAGTCCCTCGTCCCCTTCGCCGCGCTCGTCCGCGACGGCGGGGCCGCCCGCCTCTGGCAGGGCCAGTCGCTGAGCGCGGACACCCAGCAGGTCTTCGCCTATCTGGCCGGCCGGGGATATCGCGTCCCGGTCGGCACCAGCGTCGTCCTGATGCCGCTGCGGCACCCCATGGAGGCCGCGATCCAGTCCCGCTCCCTCGCGCTGCTCACCGGGCACCCCACGGTCCTCGGACTCGGCCCGGCCACCCCGGACTTTGTCGCCGGCCTGCGCGGCAAGCCGTACGACAGCCCGCGCGACACCTGCGTCGCCTACCTCCGGGAGGTGCGCCGACTCCTCGGACCCGAGGACGACGGCGGCGCCGTCCGGTTGCCCGCGCTGCCGCACCCCGGCGTCGAGACCGGGCTTGGCGTGCTGCGCCCGGCGCTCGCGCGCGCCGCCGGTCAGGTCGCGGACGCCGCGATCAGCTGGATGACCCCGCACGGCTACGTCCAGGACACCCTGCTGCCCGCCATGGCCAAGGGCGCCGCCGAGGCGGGCCGCCCCGTGCCGCGCGTGGTCACCGTCGTGCACGCCGCCGTCGACCGCCCGCACCGCAACCCGTACCGGCTTGCCTACACGGCGGCCCGCGCCCACCTCGCCGGACCCCACTACTCCGACATGCTCCGCCGCGCTGGGCTGCGCGTGCACCACAGCCGCCCGAACCTCGGCGCCCGCGCCCTCGTCGACGCCGGCGTCTTCCTGCACGGCACAGCCCAGGAGATCGCAGCCGGACTGGCCGAATACGGCCGTGCGGGCGTCGACGAAGTTGTCGTCAACGTCGCGGGCGTGTATTCCGACCATGGCCGAGAGGACGCCGTACGAGACCTCCGGGACATCCTGACGGCGTGCCGCGAGGCGGAGAGCTGACACATGATCGGGTGCGGCGACACGGGCGGACCGCAGGGGCCGCGCTCCGCCGCACGCAGGGAGGAGAGGCACCCCGGTGCCCGACGACATCGCCCGCTGGCTGACCGAGCACGCCCGCCCCCTGGACACGCTGACCCCGGGTGCGCCCACCGACGACCTGAAGCCGCTGGGGGTGAAGCTGCGCGGCGCCCGGATCGTCGGTCTCGGCGAATCCACGCACGGCACCGCCGAGTTCTTCCGGCTGAAGCACCGGATCACGGAGTTCCTGGTACGCGAGGAGGGGTTCACCACCCTCGCCATGGAGGCCAGCGAGTCCGCCGCCCGCGCCCTGGACGGATACGTCCGGCACGGCGTCGGCGACCCCGCGCGGCTCGTCGCCCGGCTCGGCTTCTGGACCTGGCGCACCCAGGAGATGGTCGACCTCGTCGAGTGGCTCCGCGCGCACAACCGGGACCTCCCCGAGGAGCGCCGGGTCCGCTTCGCCGGCATCGACCCGCAGCGCGGCGCCGACTCGGTCGAGGCCGTCACGGCCTTCCTGCGCGCGAGCGCGCCCGAACGGGAGGAGGACGCCCGCGCACTGGAGGTCCTGGTCCACGCCCGCCCCGGCTCGCGCCCCGACCCCGAACAGGCGCTCCGGCACCGCGCCGAGGAGGTTGCCCGCCACCTCGCCGACCACGACGACGCCGACGACGGCCTCGTGGAGCACGCCCGGATCCTCGTCCGCGCCGCCGACCTCGTGACCCGCTCGCTCGACCAGTCCGCCGGGGAGGAGAGCGCCTTCGCCGTGCGCGACCGCGCCATGGCCGACGCCGTCGCCCGCCTCGTGGACGGCGACCCGACGGCCCGGGTCATGGTCTGGGCGCACAACGGCCACCTCGCGAAGGGCACGTACGGGGACCGGGTCACCGCGCTCGGCAGCAGGCTCCGCGAGCGGTACGGCGACGGCTACTACGCCCTGGCCCTGCTCTTCGGCAAGGGCTCCTTCCTCGCCCGCAGGGGCGACGACCTCCAGGCCCCTCCCGTACGGCACCGCATCGGCACCGGAACCCGGTCCATCGAGGCACGGCTCGCCGACGCCCTGAAGGGCGACTATTACATCGACCTGCGCTGCACCGCCCCCTGGCTGCACGCGCCGCAGGCACAGCGCAGCTTCGGCGCAAACGTGCCGCGGTTCTCTTACCGGTTCCACACCGCGCCGCTGGTACCGGCGAAGGACTACGACGGCATCGCTTTCGTCGCCCGCTCGACCTGCTCCCACCCGCTGCCGCAGGCGGAGGAATGAGGGCGGACCCTGCTCACGGCCACATCTCCAGCAGGGCGTTCAGTGTCAGCTTCCACATCGGCTCGGCCCCCGTCCCGAAGGCGGCGGCGAGCGCGTACCCGACGGCGGCGTCGTGGGGCTCCACGCGCTCGCCGCTCTTCGACCCCTCCCACTCGGCGCAGACCGTCCCGTCCCCGGTCGACGTGAAGACGCCGAGGAGACGGCCGTCGCGCAGCAGACGGCTGGTGCCCAGGGAGTCCGGCACCAGCAGATACCCGTGTCCCCGCGCCGCGGATTCGACCTCCACCCGGTACGAACGCCGGGTCAGGAAGCCCTTCGCGGGGCGCAGGGTCTCGTCCGCGCCGTCCACGCTCAGGGTGAGCCGCCCCTGTTCGCGCGTACCGATCGGCACATGGCTCTCCGGCGGGGTACCGGCGCTCCGCCGGATCTCGGCCCGCGGAAGCCCGTCGCCGCTCACCGCCAGCGTCCCGCCCTCGTGGTCGAGCGCGATGTAGACCGCCCCGAAGAGCCGGTCGGCGGCGGGCTTGTACGTGAACGCCTCCATCAGCACGCTCTTCTCTCCTCGTCGCCCTATTGATCGTCGCCCGTCAGTCTCCGCCAGGGCGGCGACGACGGTTCCCTTTCCGGCCACGGAGTCGGACGAGCCGAGGAGAGCGTTGGGCGACCTGATCCAGGGTATGGCTCCGTCATGCACCCCGAAGGGGCGCCGTGGCTGAGCTGGTATACCGCGCCGCTTCCGAGTCCACCCTGCTCTCCCCGGTCATCCGGTACACGGTGCCCAGCCATCACTGCGTCTCACTGTTCGACAAGAGGCCCCGCCCTGAACGGGCCGACGAGGGCGAAGTGCGCCCCGCGCATCGTCAGCATGATCTCCCGGGTCCAGCTCTGCGAGAGTACGTTGAGGCTGCCGAGCATGACCGTCTGCTCGTCGATCACGGCGATCTTCTGGTGCATGACGTTCATGGGGACGACCGAATGAGCCACTGTCCGCAGATCTCCGATCAGCGCCTGGTTGGCGTCCCGCTTCTGGAGCTGGTCGGTGTCATCCCGGATGAAGACGCTGATCCGCACACCTCGATCGGCTGCTGCCCGAAGATCCGGCAGGAGCAGGCGGAGGCGACCCGCGACCCAGGGCGCCCACAGCCACAGCGAACGCCGCGCGCGCCGGAGCCCCTCCGAGAAGGTCTGGTAGAAGGCCCGCTCGTCGTCAACCTCCGTCACCTCCACGTGCCGGCTGAGACCCGGGTGACGGCGACGTTGAAGAGGCGGACGCCGTCGCGGGGCCAGGAGCTCGGGGCGGGCTGCCGGTGGGCTTTGGCCATCCACAGTGGGCGACTGTTCCGGTCGCCTCCACGGTGTCGAAGACGACGACGTCGAATTCCCGCCCTTGGAACCTGTGCGCTGTACCCACTTCCGCCGACGGGCACCCTCCCGGCCCTTCCACGTTCCGTAGGGCTTCCAAGGTGGCGTCCGACTGGATCCGGTACGGGGTTACCACGCCTGTCTCCTCGCCCAGCTCCCCGTGCAGCTCCACCAGCGCCCGGGCGATCAGGGAGCCGGCCGGCCACCAGCCGCTGCGGCTGCCCGTCAGGTGAGGCCTCGCCAGTTCGTGGAGTCCGTCCGTGTCGATCAGCACGATCTCGGGATCGTTCGGCGCCCGCTCCGCCCGCGTCTGGCTGCCTCCACCCAGCAGGCCGCCGTACGCGAGGTCGTTGGCAAGCCGCATCACGGCCGGCCCGATCCGATGCTGCTGGGTGAGGGTGACGCAGGCGGGATGGGCCTGTGCGTCGGACGGCTCGACAATGCCGCAGTGTGCGAAAACGTCCGGGAGCAGCCAGCGTTTGATGTCGTCGCGCTCCAGGTCCTTCAGTTCTGCCGGGATGACGGCGCCCAGCTGCATGAAGTCCCCGAGCAGGACAGCGGTCCTACGGGCCTTGCCGGTGGCGAGTAGGAGCTCGGGCAGGGTGGCGGCGCCGGCCTCATCCACGAGCACGACGTCGTACGGCCCCTCGAAGGCGGCCCGATTGGTGCGGAACCGGGCCAGGGTGGTGGCGACCAGCTTGGCACCCTTGATGATCTCGCCCTGGGCGTTGCGGGCCAGCCGCTCGTACTCCTCCTGGACCGCCTGGTACTCCTTCTCCAGACCGGAGCGGCGGGAGCCGTCGGTGGCCACGGCCGGCCGCAGTCGCCGTGCTCGATCGAACCGGACGGGCCAGCCCTTCCGTCGAAAGGCCCAGGTCAGGGGCTCTGGCGGCGGGATGTCAGCCCCTTACACGCTCCGACAGTGGGACGAAAGAGCCCCTGGCTAGTTTCTTTCCTGTCGGCCACGGACGGGTGGTCCGGCGGTTGACGATCAAGAGATTCCGAGAGTGTCGGCGGGGAACCTCCGTGCTCTTGACAGGGGGTTACCTGCCGATGACGGTGTTCACAAGTACCTTTGCGCCCGGTATACAGGAGCTCGGATTCGTTCGGTCCGTCGACCGGCGTCTGCTTCATCGGCGGGCCCTGTCGGAAGTGTTCCTTACCGACACCTCGGCTGTGGACGGGCAGCGCTTTCTGGCGGGGGCTCAGCTCCCCTCCTCGCACGCGTACTTCACCGATCACATCGGCCACACGGTCGTCGACCCGGTACTGCTCCTGGAGTGCGCCCGGCAGGCCGAGACGTACGGTGCGCACACCCACCTCGGCGTCGACGGCGACACGAAGTTCGTCCTGCAGTCGTGGTCCATGCGGCTGCCCGGCCTGTTCGCCGTCCACTCCGGCGACCCGGCGGAGCTGACCATGCAGGTCACCAACGACCGGCCCGCCGACGCGACCGCGCCCCCCCGGTCCGTCACGTACGAGATTCGCTTCCTGCTCTCCGGGGAAGAGGTCGGCGAGGTGCGCATGGCGGTCGGCTACCTGTCGTCGGGAACGTACTCCTTCGTCCGGTCGAAGCGGCGCGGCAGCCCTCCCGTCTCGTCCGACGACATCGCGACCGTCCCGGCAACGGTCGCCCCTCAAGACCTCGGGCGCGCCGACCCGGTCAACACCCTGCTCATCGACCCCGTGCACGACGGTGACGGAATCTCCGCCGGCGTAAGGACCCCCAACGACAACCCGAGCATGTTCGACCATGCGCAGGACCATCTGCCGGGCATGGTGCTCACCGAGGCCGCGCGGCAGGCCGCACTGCTCGCCGGTGCCCGGCTCCTCGGCCGGCCCGCCGACGGGACCACGCTGGTCGGGTTCGACCTCGGCTTCGCCAAGTTCGCCGAACTCGACGCGCCGACCACGGTCAGCGCGGTCCCCGAGCGCGACCGAGACGGAATCCAGAGCTTCCGGATCGGCTTCCTGCAGAGCGGCGAGGAGATCGCGTCCGGCACCGTGGAGACCACGGCCGTTCCCGCGTCGCACCGGAGCGCACGGTGAGTGGACGTGCGGCGGTTCTCGCCGGGCTCGGCGGCTGGCTGCCGCCGACGCGGATCACCAACGACGACCTCGCCCGGCAGTTCGACACCACCGACGAGTGGATCACGACCCGTACCGGGATCCGGCAGCGGTTCGTGGTGCCGCCGGGTCTCTCCACCTCGGACGTCGCAGTCGAGGCGGGGGCCAGGGCGCTCGCCTCTGCGGGTACGGACTCGGCGGACCTGCTTGTTCTGGCCACGAGCACTCCGGACCATCCGTGCCCGGCCACGGCGCCCGAAGTGGCCAGCCGGCTCGGGCTCGGGGAGATACCCGCATTCGATGTCTCCGCCGTGTGCACGGGGTTCGTGTACGCGCTGGCGACCGCGTCGAGCATGATCCGGGCGGGGATCGCCGACAGCGCCCTGGTGATCGGCGCCGACACCTTCTCCACCATCCTCGACCCCGAGGACCGTACGACCAGGGCGATCTTCGGGGACGGCGCGGGGGCAACGGTGCTGCGCGCCGGCCGCATGGGGGAGAGCGGTGCGCTGCTCGGGTTCGACCTTGCCAGCGACGGCTCCCAGGCAGATCTGATCACGGTGCCGGGCGGTGGGTCCGAGCACCGCTCGAAGGGGCTTGCCGCGCCGGGCGACGAGTTCTTCACGATGCAGGGCCGTTCGGTGTTCCGCAACGCTGTGACGCGGATGACTGAGTCATCTCGGCGGCTGGCGAAGCAGCTCGGCTGGCCCCTCGAGTCCATCGACCGGCTCGTCGCCCACCAGGCCAACATCCGCATCCTGACCGCCGTCGGCAATGAACTCGGGCTGCCCGAGGAGAAGTTGGTGGTCAACCTCGACCGGGTCGGCAACACCGTTGCCGCCTCCATACCGCTGGCGCTGGCCGACGCCGTGCACACGGGCTCGATCGCACCGGGCCACCGGGTGCTGCTGTGCGGCTTCGGCGGGGGCCTCACCTGGGGGGCCGCGGCCCTGGAGCTGCCCGACGTGTCCGTCGAACCACTGCCGGGCCCTGCGGCGCCGGCTCAACCCACCTGCGCGAAGTAACCCCGCGTGCGCGGTGCGACCCGCCTGCGCCGAGCAAACCACAACAAGCCATGCAAGCCATGCGAGGAAGAAGGACCAATCATGAGCGCTGTACAGGAAAAGCTGACCGGTCTGCTCGTCGCCCAGCTCGGCGTGCCCGCTGCGAAGATCGAGCTGGGGATCGCCTACAAGGATCTCGCCCTCGACTCGCTCGCGCTGATCGAGCTGACCATGCTCATCAACAAGGAGCTGGGGACCGACCTCAACGACGACGTTCTCCAGGGCGAGACGACCATGGGCGACACCGTCGAGCTCATCGAGTCCCAGGGTGTACGCGCGTGACCCTCCCATCGAAGGGGGCCGTGGCGATCACGGGGGTCGGACTCGTGACCGCCGCCGGCCTCGATGCGAAGACGAGCTGGGAGCGAGTGTGCTCCGGCCGGTCGACCGCCGCCCCCGATCCCGAACTCGCCGGACTTCCCGTCGACTTCTCCTGCCGCGTGCCCGGCTTCGACGCCGGGGCGCTGCTCGGGCCGGGCAACGCCTGGCGGCTCGACCGCTTCACGCAGCTGGCGATCGTCGCCGCCCGCCAGGCGGTGTCCGACGCGGGCCTCGACCCGGAGAACTGGGACGGCACACGTGTGGGCGTCATCGTCGGCAACTCATTGGGCGGTACGGCGACTTGGGAGCAACAGCACCGCAGGTTCCTGGAGGACGCGCCGAAGAGTGTCTCGCCGCTGATGATCCCCATGGGGATGTCGAATATGGTTGCGGGCCAACTGGCCATCCACGTCAAGGCTTTCGGGCCGAGTATGGTCACGGCCACGGCCTGCGCGTCCGGCTCCAACGCCATCGGCCTGGCCCGGGACCTGCTGCGGTCCGGCACCTGCGACGTGGTGCTCGCCGGTGGCGCCGAGGCTGCCCTGACGCCCGCGACCATCACCGGCCTGACCCGGATGGGCGGCCTCTCGGGGCGGCGCGAGGATCCGGGCACCGCGTCCCGGCCGTTCGACGCGGCACGCGACGGCTTCGTCGCGGGAGAGGGCGCCGGGATCCTCGTACTGGAGCGGTCCGTGGACGCGCGGGCGCGTGGTGCCTCGGTATACGCCAACGTCATCGGCTTCGGCTCGTCGACGGACGCGTACCACGCCACCGCGCCCGATCCGAGCGGCGCCGGGATGGAGCGAGCCCTGCGCGCGGCCCTCGCCGACGCGGGTGCGGGGACGGACGAGGTGGACCACGTCAACGCGCACGGCACCTCGACCCCGCTCAACGACGTCACCGAGGGCCGCGTGCTTCGCCGGGTCCTGGGTGAGCGCCCGCTGGTCACCTCGACCAAGGGCGTCACGGGGCACGCGCTCGCCGCGGCGGGGGCCATCGAGGCCGCCTTCACCGCGCTGGCGCTGCGCGACGGCGTGGTCCCGCCGACGGCCAACCTCATCGAGCTCGACCCCGAGATCGACCTCAACATCACAACGGGCGCGGCGGCGAAGACGGATCTGGAGGTCGCGGTGAGCACGTCACTGGGCTTCGGCGGCCACAACGCCGCACTCGTCTTCGCGGCCGCTTGAGAACAGAAGGAGGAAAGGTGCGCCTGAGGAATCTGGGCAACACGGGAATCAAGATCGGCAGCGTCGGCCTCGGGTGCATGGGCATGAGCTGGCTCTACCAGGAGTCCGCCCGGGACGACGAACGCTCCATCCGGGTCATCAACGAGGCGCTGGACCTCGGCGGGAACCTGCTGGACACGGCGGATCTCTACGGGGCGGGCCACAACGAGACGCTGCTGGGCCGGGCCGTCGCGGGCCGCCGGGACGAGGCGGTCGTTGCGACGAAGTTCGGCATCGTCCTGGACGACCTCCAACAGCGGGCGGCCCATCGCGACAACTCACGGGCGTATCTGCGTACGGCGGTCGAGGCGAGTCTGCGACGGCTGGACCTCGACGTCATCGACCTCTACTACGTCCATCGCATCGACCCCGCCGTCCCGCTGGCGGAGACCTGGGGCGCGATGGCGGAGCTCGTCGACGAGGGCAAGGTGCGCTGGCTCGGCCTGTCCGAGCCCACGATCGCACAGGCCCGCCAGGCGCACGGGATCCACCCGGTGACCGCCGTCCAGTCCGAACTCTCGCTGTGGACGCGCGACGCGCTGGAGGGCGAGTCGGGCGGGATGGTCGGCTGGTGCGAGAGCGCGGGGGCGAGCTTCGTTCCGTTCGCGCCGCTCGGCCGGGGCTTCCTCACGGGGACCCTGCACGCCGGCCAGTTCGAGGACACCGACTTCCGTACCGCCAACCCGCGCTTCCACCGTGCCGCGATGGAGGCGAACCAGCGCATCGTCGACGTGATCCGGGAGGTCGCCGACCGCCGTTCGGTCACGCCCGCCCAGGTCGCCATCGCCTGGACGCTCGCGCAGGGCGAGCGGGTGGTGCCGATCCCCGGCACGAAGAACTCCCGCTATCTGCGGGAGAACCTGGCCGCGGCGGAGGTCCACCTCACCGAGGGGGACCTGGCCGACCTGGCCGCGCTGCCGGCCGCCGTCGGAAGCAGGTACTGAACTCATGACAGGTACTGAGCGCATGGGTGACAGCACCGAGGCCATGGTTGAACTGCCTGTCCGGATCGCGTTCTTCGACGTCGACGAGACGCTCATCGACATCAAGAGCATGTTCTCCTTCCTGGAGTTCCACCTCGCCGACCCGGACCGATACCGCGCGGCGGAAGGGGAGTTGACGCGTGCCGCGCGGGCCGGTGTGCCCCGCGAGGAGACCAACCGCGCCTACTACCGCAACTACGCGGGGGCGGAGCTGGAGGACGTCGCCGAGAGCGGGCGCCGCTGGTTCGCCCGCGAGCGGCAGCGGGACGGCTTCCTCCACCGGGACGTCGTACGCGAACTGTGCCGGCTCCAGGCCGAGGGATATCAAGTCGCCCTCGTCTCGGGGTCGTTCCGCGCCTGCCTAGACCCGATCGCGAAGCACCTCGGCGCGGACCATGTGCTGTGCAGCGAGCCCGAGGTGGCCGCGGGCCGGTACACGGGCGAGGTGCGTACCGCGATGATCGGCGCGGCGAAGGCCGCGGCCGCCCGCGCCCTGATGAACCGGTCGGGCGCACGTTCCGAGCGGTGCGTCGCGTACGGCGACCACGCATCGGACCTGCCGCTGCTGACCTGCGTGGGCGGTGCGGGGGTCGTCGGGGACGACCCGGTGCTCGCCGAGCACGCCCACCGGTTCGGCTGGATCCGATTGCCCGGAACCGCCGGGTCCGCAGCGGCAGCACAGGGGACCGCCGCTGCGGCCCCGGCCGGACATCCGGCCGCCCCCACTTCGGAAACCTCACCCGCTCCATCCACGTCGAGCACGGAGGAACTCACGCATGCGACTCGGTAACGGGCTGGGGATCCGGGCCGTCAGGACCTGTCTGCCGGTGACCGTCGAGACCGCCCGGGACGCCTGCACACGCGGCAGGATCGGCGAGGAGGACCTGACGAACACCGGTGTCACCGAGGTCCCGGTCTCGGGAACGGTATCGGCGCCGGACATGGCCGTGGAGGCGGCGCGCGCCGCACTCGCCGCGGCGGGCTGGGACGGCGCCGGCCTCGGCTTCACCACGCACGCCTGGATCCACCACCAGGGCCACGACTTCTGGTCGCCCGCGCACTACGTGGCGCACCGGGTCGGCGCGGTGCGCGGCGTCCCGCTGGGCATCCAGGTGATGTGCAACGGCGGCGGCACCGCACTGGAGGCGGCCGCGTCCCGGCTGCTGGCCGACCCCTCCACCGTCACTGCGCTCGTCACCACCGGCGACCGTTTTCCCGACGAGGGCTTCGATCGCTGGGCGGGCGACTACGGCGTCTTCTACGGTGACGGGGCTACGGCGGTCCTGCTGCACGAACGCGACGACGCCGTGGACGAGTTCACGCTGCTGGGCCTGTCCAGCGCCGCCGTCTCGGCGGCCGAGGGGCTGCACCGCGGGCGGGACGAGTTCACCCCGGCGAGCCGGTGGATCAGCGACCGGATCGACGTCAAGCGCACCAAGAAGGCATTCATCAACGACGTCGGCCTCGGCGGCTTCTACACCGGGGTGCACGCGGCGCTGCGCGGCATCGTCACGACCGCGCTGGAGGAGGCCGGCATCGACGCCGACGACCCCCGCATCCGGGTCCTCGCCCTCCCCAGAGTGGGCATCAAGGTCCGCCGCGAGACGTACCACCCTGCGGTCGAGGGCCTGACCAAGGCAAGGGTTGTCGAACTGGGCAACCGCACCGGCCACTTGGGAGCCGGTGACATGGCGGCGAACCTGACGGACATCCGCGAGCAGGAGCTGCTCGCGCCGGGCGAGATCGCCCTCACGATCTCCGCGGGCGGAGGCTTCGGCTTCACCTGTGCGGTCGTCGCCCGGCCCGTCCGCTGACTCCACTCGTACGCCTATCCATACCTATCCCCCATCAACCCCCTGAAAGGGGATGTTTCATGAGTACGGCTCGTCCGGACACCGGTCGCGGCAATCCGACACTGACGCTTGTCGCGGTCTGTCTCGCCGTCCTGGTCCTGCCCGCCTCGCTGACCGGTACCTCCGTCGCCCTTCCGGAGATCAGTTCCGATCTGCACGTGGGCCTTGCCCCGCTGCAGTGGGTGGTCAACGCCTACAACCTTGCCTTCGCCTGCTTCATGCTCGGCTGCGGCTCGCTCGCGGACATCGTGGGCCGCCGACGGATGTTCGCCGGCGGTACCGCCCTGTTCGCCGTGTCGACCCTGGTCAGCGCGGTGACGTCGAGCATCGAGGTGCTGGACGTGGCGCGTGCGCTCGCCGGGCTCGGGGCCGCGGCGGTGATGACCTCGGGTGCCGCCATTCTGGCCACGACGTTCGAGGGGGCCGCCCAGGCGCGGGCCTTCGCGATCCTCGGCTCGTCGGCCGGTGCCGGTCTGGCACTCGGCCCGTCAACCGCGGGTCTGCTCGTCGGCACCTTCGGCTGGCGTTCGGTGTTCTTCTCGCACCTGCTCATTTCGGTGCTCGTGCTCATCGCGGTACCGCTGATGCCCGAGTCGAAGAACCCCGCCGCGACGAAGGTCGACTGGGTCGGCATCACCACGTTCACGTTGTCCCTGTTCTGCCTGATGTTTGCCATCGTCCAGGGACAGCAGCAGGGCTGGACAAGCGGTACGACACTGATGCTGTTCGTCGCGGCGATCGTACTGATGGCATTGTTCGCCGCCGCCGAACTGCGCCAGCGGCAGCCCATGATCGATCTTTCGCTCCTCAAGCAGGGCCGGTTCATGGCCGTTTCGCTGATCCCCGTCGCGCTGTCCTTCAGCTTCGTGTGCATGCTCGTGCTGCTGCCCACGTACTTCACCTCGGTCGCGGGGATGAGCGCGAACGCCTCGGGCGCCACGATGCTGCTGCTCACCCTGCCGGTCCTGGCGGTTCCGCTCGTCGTCGGCAAGCTGGTCAAGAGCGGCGTGTCCACCCGGCTCATCCTCACTCTGAGCCTCGTGGTCGCCGCGGTGGGCGCGGGCTGGCTCACCCTGATCGACCCGGACGTGTCGCTGGTGGCGCTGGCCGGTCCGCTGCTGCTGCTGGGCATCTCGATGGGCATGACGGCCGGTCTGGTGGACGGCGCGGCAATCACCTCCGTGCGGCCGACGCAGGCAGGTGCCGCCGCCGGTCTCTTCAACACGATGCGGCTGGCCGGTGAGGCGTTCGCCATCGCCGTGATGAGCGCCGTGCTGCTCAACTCGGCCCGCTCGCACATTTCCGACGGCCTGTCCGGAGTCGAGGGCGCGAACGGCGTCGACGCGGACGGCGTGGCCGACCGCGTGATCAGCGGCGACCTGGCCGGAGCGGCCGACACCGTCACCGGTTCCGCCCGCTCCGACTTCCTCGACCTGCTCACCGGGAGCTACACGGACGGCCTGCACCTGGTGCTGTGGGTGGTCGTCGCCATCTGCGCCGCGAGCGCCGTGCTGGTGAGCGTGATGCTGCGCGAGCGCGCCGCCCAGCCGGCCGCGCCCGCCGAAGCCGTCGCCGAGGAGGCGACCGTATGACCACCCCCGCGGGTACGCTGCCCGTGCTGGTCGCGGGCGCGGGTCCGGCCGGGCTCACCGCGGCGACCGAACTCACCCGGCGTGGTGTACCGGTCCGGTGCGTGGACAAGGCCGAAGGACCCAGCACGCTGTCGAAGGCTCTGGGCCTGTGGCCGCGGACGGTCGAGCTGATCCACCGGGTCGGCGGGCAGGACCTGCTCGCCGCGCGTGCGCTGCCCCAGTCGCAGATGCGGTACTACTCCGCCGGGAAGGTCATCGCCGACCTCCGCTACAAGCCGGCGACCCGGCCGCTGATCTGCCCGCAGCCGGACATCGAGGACGTCCTGCGGACCAACCTCGCCTCGGTCGGGGGCAGTGTGCGGTGGGCGACCGAGCTGCTGGGCTTCGAGCAGCTCGACGACCGGGTACGGGTCCGGCTGCGGCACCCGGACGGCACCGAGCATGAGGAGGAGTTCGCGTACGTCATCGGGGCGGACGGGGCGAGCAGCACCGTCCGCGGCCATCTCGGCATCGGATTCGAGGGGTCCACCTACGAACTGCGGTTCGTGGTCGCGGACGTGAGGGTCGAGACCTCTTTCGACCACCGCATGACGCACTACTTCTGCTCGCCTCGGGGCATCCTGGTGGCCTGCGGACTGCCGGACGGCCGCTGGCGCGTCTTCACCTCGGCACCTCCCGGGGTCAGCCAGGAGGACGTCGACCTGGCCATGGTGCAGAGCCTGGTCGACGAGCGCGGGCCCGGCGGGATCCGGCTGCGCGACCCCGACTGGATCAGCGTGTTCAACGTGCACGCGCGGCACGCCGACTCGACCCGGGCCGGCCGGGTCTTCCTGATCGGCGACGCCGCGCACATCCATAGCCCGGCCGGCGGGCAGGGCCTCAACACCGGGGTCAACGACGCCCACAACCTGGCGTGGAAGCTCGCCCTCGTCTGGCGCGGCCACGGCGCCGAGGGCCTGCTCGACACGTATGTGAGCGAGCGCGGGGACGTGGCGCGCGCCGTGGTGCGCCAGGCCGAGGTGCAGACGAAGCTGTGGCTGCTGCGCAAGGGCCACCAGGTCGTCCTGCGCGACAACCTGTTGCGGATCGCTTCGGGCCTGCGCCTCTTCGACCTGGCGTACATACCGTGGCTCGCCGGTCTGCGGACCACCTACCGGACCGAACCCTCGGCTGGAAGGAAGACGGCCGGTTTCGTGCCCGGCGCACTGGTGCCGCTGCCGCAGCGCAACGAACTCGACGATCTCCGCCACACGTTGATCCTCATGGGGACGCAGGACGCGTCTGTGCGGGAGCTGACCCGGTGGTGCACGGACCGGCTCGACGCGGTACTCGACGTCCGCACCGGTGCTCGCCGCGGAAAGCCCGCGCTCATCCTTGCCCGGCCGGACGGTCACGTGGACTGGATCACCAAAGACGCCGCCACGATGCGGGCACGACTGACGGACCTGTTCGGCCCCCTGCTCGGGACCTGGCAGGACAAACGAGAGAAAGTGAAGGAACACACGGCATGAGTCTCATTCCGGACAGCCACCAGGATCTGCTGGAGCGGCCGCTCTTCGGTCATCTGGCCACGATCCGGGCGACGGGCGGCGGGCCGCAGGTGAACCCGATGTGGTTCTCCTGGGACGGCGAGTACGTCCGGTTCACCAACACGACGGTCCGCTACAAGTACAAGAACATCACAGCCGACCCGCATGTCGCGGTGTCGGTCAACGACCCGGAGCAGCCGTACCGCTACCTGGAGATCCGCGGCGAAGTGGTCCGGATCGACGACGACTCGTCCGGCGAGTTCTTCGCGCAGCTCGCGGAGCGGTACGGCATGAAGCTGGACGGCCCGCCGCCAGACGTCGCGCACCGCATCGTGTACGTGGTCAAGCCCACGGCGGTCAGCTACCAGTGATCCGGTCGGCTTGAGGCCGGACCGCGTCGCACTGCCGGGCCACGAGGGTCAGTTCCGGCCGGCCTTCGCGGTCGTCAGGTCCGCCACCACGGCGGTGCCGGCGCCGAGCGCGGTGAGGCGGTCGAGTGCCGCGCGGTGCTGTGCCTCGTCCACACTGGCCGTGGCGTCCGAGACGACGACTACCCCGTAGCCCAGACGCAGCGCCGTCGCGGCGGTGGACGCGACACCGTGCGCGGTGGACAGTCCGGCGACCACGACCTCGGTGACGCCTTCGCCGCGAAGCCGGTCGTGGAGGTCGGTGCCGTCGAAGGCGTCGAGGCCGTGCTTGGTCACCAGGTGCTCGCCGGTACGCGGTTCGAAACCGGAGACCAGCTGGTTGGGGGCGGCGCCGATGCCGCCGTCGGCGCCGTCCTCTCGTACGTAGCGGACGAGCACGACGGGCGAGGAGCCGGTGTTCGCGAAGTGCTCGCGCAGCCTTCCGCAGGCGTCGGCCACGACGTCACCGCCTACCGGCTGCCACGGCATGTCGACGATCCACCGCTGCAGATCAACCAGGACAAGTGCCGTGCGTGCGCGGGTCATTCTGTTCCCCCAGGACGGATGATCAGCGGTCCACCGCACCCTACCAAGGGAAAAAGACAGCCCGATGGAGAGGCCAATCGCGACGCGGGACGGTCTGCGACTGTGGACGGAGACGTTCGGCAGCCGCGGCGATCCGGCGGTGCTGCTGGTGATGGGCGGCACGGCGCCGGGCATCGTGTGGCCGGACGAGCTGTGCCGGCTGCTCGCCAGGGACGGCCACTTCGTGGTGCGTTACGACCACCGCGACACCGGCAGGTCGGGGAAGTCCGACGACGAGTACGACCTGTCGACGCTCGCCGCGGACGCCGCCGACGTGATCGTGGGGCTCGAGCTCGGCCCGGCACACGTGGTGGGTCAGTCCGTCGGCGGCATGGTGGCTCAGCTGCTCGCGCTCGACCGGCCCGAACTCGTCCGGTCGCTGGTGCTGTTGTCCAGTTCCCCGGATGCGAACGGCGACGTACGACTGCCGCCGCGCACCGGACTGCCCGGTCCACGCCGGCCGATGCTGGAGCGCGCCGCCCGGCTCGCCGCGTCCCCGCCCCAGGGGCCCGAGGAGAGCCTGGCCGCGGCCGTCGACGGCTGGCAGGTGCTGGTCGGACCCTCCGTACCGTTCGACCGGCCGTACTGGATCGATCTGGTCAGGCGCGTGAAGGACCGCGGCCACGGCCCCGACACTGCGTGGCGCCATGCGGCGGCCCTGGACCGCACACCCCCGCTCACCGGCCGGATCGCCGCCCTCGACGTACCGACGCTCGTCGTGCACGGCGAGCGGGACCCCGTCTTCCCCATGGAGCACGGCGAGGAACTGCGTCGGGTGATCCCGCGGGCACACCTGTGGCGGATCGCCGGCATGGGCCACATCTTCCCGCCGCACTGGTCGTCGACCATCAGCTCGCTGGTCGTCGACCATCTGCGCAGAACTTGAATGTCGCGTACGAAGGAGACTGTGCACCGTGGGTGAACACGGTTACGTATTGAACAAGAAGTCCGGAAGTTGAAACGGAGAGGAGCCCGTCACTCCCGCGCAACGGCCGTCATGATGAGGAAATCCCGTACCGCCCAACGGCCGTGGAGCACTTCGTGGCGGAATTCCCGCGCCGCACCACTGCGCCCACTCAAGCGGACCCGGAAGGTCCCCTCTGCCAAGTCCCCAGAACCACCGACGCCATTGTCACAGACCCGCCCGGACAGCGTGAGTTCCGCATCTCGGAAACCCAGCCGGATCCCGTGCAATGGATACCACGCCTTGTATGCCGCCTCCTTGGCGCTGAACAACAACCGGTCCACGTGGACTTGGGGCAGGGCCGCCGCCAGCTCCGTCAGTCGCACCCGCTCCCGGGCGGACGAGACAAGCTCCAGGACGCCGTCGCGCAACCCCAGGTTCGGCTCGGCGTCGATGCCGAGCGCCGTGACATCGGCGCGGCGGGCGAGCGCCGCGGCCCGGTACCCCCGGCAGTGCGTGATGCTCCCCACCAGCCCCGACGGCCAGACAGGAGCCCCCGTCGCATCTGCGGGCACGGGCCGCGGCTCCTCGCCGAGCAGCTCCATCGCGCGGCGCGCGCAGCCGCGCCCGGCGGCGAACTGGTCCCTTCGCTCGGGCAATGCCGCCGCGATCAGCGCCCGTTCGGCCGGCGAAAGGGCACTCTCTTCACCGGGCGCGTCACTGACGTCCTCGGCCACCGCAACGCTTCTCGGCAGCAGTCTTTCGATCACCAAGTCCCCCGATTTCGGCCGCCGTTCAGATGCGGCCGCGGCGGACCTTACCATGTGACCCATCAAACAAGGCGGCGCCCCCGGCCCGTCTTCGGCATCCCTTATGGTGGCAAACGCACAACTGAACAGTCCCCATGCTCGCGCTCCGGCAATGGCGCAGCGCGTGAGCGCGGGGAGGCTGTGCACACGCCTACGGGGGATGGCAAGAACTGCATGGAACGAAACGAATTCGTCCCATCGCCAAGCGTCCCGGCGCATCGCGCCGGGCATAGCTTTGGGGTACTCGGGACGCTCTCCGCGTGCGTCGCCGGCAAAGAATTGGTAATTGATTCCGGGAAGCTCCGGGTGCTGTTGGCGGCGCTGCTGCTGCGGTCCGGCGAGGTCGTGGACAACGACCGCCTCGCCGACTGGCTGTGGGACGAGCGCAAGCCCTCGAATCCACGCGGAGCACTGCACACGTACGTACGAAGGCTGCGGATGCTGCTCGGCGACGCCGACCTGGTGGAGACGGCGGTCGGCGGCTACCGGATCGACGTGGCCGACGCGGAGCTGGACCTCACGCGGTTCCGCCGCCTGGTCGGGCTCGCGCGGCAGGCCGAGACGCCGGAGGAGCGGGCGCGGCTGCTGGCCGAGGCGCTGAGCGCCTGGAGGGGTGCGCCGCTCGCGGACGTACCGTCGGACTCGTTGCGCCGTGACGAGTCCCTGGCCCTGGAGGATGAGCGGCTCGGCGCGCTGGAGGCGTACTTCGAGACCGAACTCCACCTCGGCAGGCACGGGCAGCTGGTGAAGGACCTGCGCACCGCCGCCCTGGACAACCCCTTACGGGAGAACTTCTGGAGCCTGCTGATGCTGGCTCTGTACCGCTCGGGGCGGCAGGCGGAGGCGCTGGACGTCTACCAGCAGGCCCGCCGCGAACTGGTCGAGCAGCTCGGCGTCGAACCCGGCGAGCGGCTGCGCGCCCTGCACACCGGCATCCTCGAATCCGACCCCGCCCTCGCCGCCCCGAACGGGCCGCGCCCCGGCGTGGGCGAGGCTGTCACGGTGCCCGCGCAACTCCCGCCCCTGACCATGGGATTCGTCGGCAGGGACGACGTCGTCGACCGGGTCGAGACGATGCTTCCGCCGGCGCCGGACCGTACCGGCGTCCCGGTCGTGGTGCTGTCCGGGCCGCCCGGCGTCGGCAAGACGGCGCTCGCGGTGTGGCTCGGCAGCCGGGTGCGGGGCGCGTTCCCGGACGGGCAGTTGTACGTGAACCTGCGCGGCTACGAGCAGGGCGGGGCGCACGCGCCGCTCCCGCCGGACCAGGTGCTCTCACAGTTCCTGCGCAGCCTCGGTGCGCCGGCGGACCAGATCCCGGTCGACCCGGTCGAACAGGCCAACCTCTACCGGTCGAAGCTGACCGGGAAGAGGGTGCTGGTGGTGCTGGACAACGCGTCCAGCGTCGAGCAGGTGCTGCCGCTCATCCCCGGGGACGCAGGATGCTCCGTACTGATCACCAGCAGGCGGCAGTTGCGCTCGCTCGCCGTCACGCACGGCGCCCAGGTGATCAGGGTCGGTACGCTCAGCCCTCGGGAGTCGGCCGAGCTGGTTACCGGCATGATGCGGCAGGCCGCGGTGGCGATCGAGCCGGACGTGGTACGCGAAGTCGTTGCCCTGTGCTCCTGTCTGCCGCTCGCGCTGCGGATCGCCGCGGCCAACCTGATCGGCGCCCCGGGCGGGCAGACCGAGGACTATCTCGAGAGTCTGCGGCGCGGCAACCGCCTCGCCGCCCTGTCCGTCGACGGCGACACCACCTCCGCCGTCTCCACGGCCATCGCCCTGTCGTACGACGCGCTGACCCCGGACGACCGCGCGGTCTTCCGCCTCGCCGGGCTCTTCCCCGGCTCCGACTTCACCCCCGCTGCCGTCTCGGTGCTCGCCGACATCAGCGAGGCGCAGGCACGGACCGGTCTGAGCCGCCTGGAGACGGCGAGCCTGTTGCAGCAACCCGCCCCGGGCCGGTACCAGTTCCACGACCTCCTGCGCGAGTACGCACAGGACCGCGCGCTCGCCGAGCACTCCGCGCGGGAGCGGGCCGAGGCCCTGGAACGGCTCGGCCATTGGTACCTCGCGGGCGCCTGCGCCGCGGCCGATGTCCTCTACTCGGAGTTCGTGCGGCTCGCCCAGCCGGAGAGGCCGAAGGCGACGCTCGACGCGCCGCAGTTCCCGAACGAGAGCCACGCGATGGCCTGGCTGCTGGCCGAGCGGCGCAATCTGATGGCCTGTGTGCGCCACTTCGGCACGCATGGCGCGCATCACCTGTCCTGGCACGTGGCCGACGCGCTGCGCGGCTTCTTCTGGACCGGCAAGTACCGCACCGAATGGCGGGAGACCACCCGAATCGGCCTGTCCGCCGCCGAGACCCACCACGACGAGCGCGGCATCGCGGCCATGCACCGCAGCCTCGCCAACCTCCACAACACGCTTGGCGACTACGAGCGGGCCATCGCGCACCAGGAGAAGAGCCTCGCGCTGCACGACCGGCTCGGCATGGCCGAGGAGGTCGCGG
Source organism: Streptomyces mabaensis (assembly GCF_053763515.1). Classification (NCBI taxonomy): domain Bacteria; kingdom Bacillati; phylum Actinomycetota; class Actinomycetes; order Kitasatosporales; family Streptomycetaceae; genus Streptomyces; species Streptomyces mabaensis. The sequence goes on along the minus strand of NZ_JBSOPZ010000005.1, from coordinate 84,640 downwards.
CCACGCTCAACAACATGAGCCTCGCCCACCTCAGCCTGGGCCGCGGAGTGCGGGCCGAGGAGGCCGCACGGCAGGCGCTCGACGTCGCGCACGGCCTCCGGTCACCCCGGCTCGAGGCCACCACCCAGGGCCTGTTGGGGTTCATCCACTGGACGCAGGGCGACATGGCGCGCGCCACCGAATGCCTCACCGCGTCACTGGCCACCGCGGGCGGCCTCGGCCTGCACCACATCAGCTCGTACAGCCTGCGCAACCTGGGCCTGGTGCGGCAGGCCACCGGAGAGCTGGCGGAGGCGAGGTCCTGTTTCACCCGGGCGCTGAAGGTGTCAGAGTCCATCGATTCCTCGTACGACAGGAGCATCTCGCTGTACGGGCTTGCCCTCGTCGACCTGGACATCGGCCGGCACGAGACCGCGCTCGACTCGGCGCAGCGGGCGCTGAACTCCTTCCAGGAGTGCGGCGACCGCACCTACGAGGTGGAGACCCTGTGCCTGTTGTCGGCCATCAGCGCGGGCCTCGACTCGCTGCCGGGGTCGGCCCGTTACGCGGCCACCGCGCTCGACGGGGCCCGGCAGATCGGCTACGTCGACGGCGAGGCGTACGCGCTGGCCCGCATGGCCGTCACCGACGGCCTGCTGGGCCGTGAGGACGCCGCCGGGCACGCCGAGGCGGCCCGCTCCCTCGCCGAGGGGAGCGTGAACCACATCGCCCGCAGCAAGGTCCTGCTGGAACTGGCCCCGCTCTACCTGAGGCTGGGCGACCCGCACCGCGCCGAGGAGTGCGCACAGCTGGCGCTCGCCCTGTCGCAGCCGACCGCGCAGCGTCTGAACATCGCGAGGGCCCAGCACGTCCTGGGTTCCGTCGCCGCGTTCGACGCCGACCTCCCGCGGGCGCGGGACTACTGGACCCAGGCCCTGGAAGCGTTCACCGAGATCGGCGTCGCCGAGGCCGACGACATACGCGCACGGCTCGGCACCACACCCGCCACACGCTCACGGCACGAGAGGACGGCATCGTGAACACCCTTGCCGCGGAGGCGCGTCGCGTACCCGTGAGGCGGGACCGGCTGCGGCCGGTGGTGATCGCCTCCATCGGCAACGCCATGGAGTGGTTCGACTGGGCCACGTTCGTGACGTTCGCCGCGCTGCTCGGCCCGCACCTCCATCCGTCGGGCGATGCCACCACGAACGTCCTGCAGACCCTGTCGGTGTTCGCCGTCGGGTTCCTGTTCCGGCCGCTCGGCGGGGCGCTGATCGGCGCGTACTGCGACCGCAACGGCCGGAGCGCCGCGCTGCGGCTGTCCATGCTGATGATGGCGGGCGGCAGCCTCCTGATCGCGCTCGCCCCGCCCTACCGGACGGTCGGCGTACTGGCCCCGGTGCTGCTGGTGGTGGCCAGGGCGCTGCAGGGGCTGTCCGCGGGCGGCGAGGGCGCGGCGATGAGCACGTACGTGAACGAGATCGCGCCGGGCGGGCGCCGCGGCCTGTACTCCAGCGCCGTCTACATCAGCACCACCCTCGGCACGCTCGCGGCCACGCTGCTCGCGCTGCTGCTGCACCACACGCTCACCCCCGCCCAACTGGGAAGCTGGGGCTGGCGGGTGCCCTTTGCGCTCGGCGCGCTGCTCGCCGTGTACAGCTGGTACCTGCGCGGCCGGATGCGCGAGACACCCGTCTTCGACGCGGCATCGGAGCGGCCCCGCAACCCGGCGAGGCAGGTGCTGCGTACGCACCCGCGCGCTGCCATCCGCGTGGTCGGCTTCACGCTGGGCGCGACCGTCGTCTACTACACCTTCGCCTCGTACCTGCCGCTGTACGCCCAACTCCGGTACGGCGTACCGGCGAACACCGCGCTGTGGGCCGCCGTCGTCGCGCAGGTGGTGTTCATGGCCGTGCTCCCGCTGTTCGGCATGGCAGCCGACCGGTTCGGGCGCCGTCCACTGCTGCTGGTGTTCGGCGGTGGGTTCGCCTGTCTGTCGCCGTTGCTCTTCGGGCTGCTGTCGGACTCGGCGGTGCGGCTGGGCGTGGTGATGACGGTGGCGCTGCTGCTGTTCGGCTGCTACGCGGCGGCCGCGCCGTCGGCGACGCTGGAGATGTTCCCGACGTCGGTGCGGTCGAGCGGCGTCGGCCTGCCGTACGCGCTGACGGTGGCCCTGTTCGGCGGTACGGCGCCATACCTGATCGAGTACCTCGCCGCGCACGGCCACGCCTCCTGGTACCAGTGGTACGTCGTGGTGCTCTGCCTGATCAGCACTGTCTCGTTCTTCCGGTACCGGGAGACGAAGGACGTGGACCTGGCGGCCGTCGGCCGATCACCAGCCGCTTGAGTAGGGCGCTCTCTCTAGTCCAGGCCGGAGACCTTGAAGACCGACTGGGCGGTATCGCCGTCGATCCTCCGTGACAGCTGCTTCAGTGCGATCGCCCCGCACAGCAGCGTCCCTCGGCCCAGGGAGGCACGGGCACCCTCGTCCAGCAGACGCCACAGCTGCGGATTGGCGATGAGCACCCGCGGGTCCAGTTCGACCCGTCCGCCGTTCAGATCGCGCAGGATCAGGCGCTGCGCGACGCCGTCGGACCAGCGGACGGCCACCAACTGATCGGTCCTCACGCATCGCTCCCTCACGAGGCTGCTGAGGCGAGCCAGCCCTCGCCGGCCGTCACTCGCGGCGGCAGCAGCACCACGAACAGCAGGACGGCAAGCCCGGTCCACAGGACGGCGCGCGGGACGGTGATGCCGCCGGAAGCGCCGTCGGTCAGCAGCAGCAGCGCGAGGAGCACTGCGGCGCAGCCGATCGCGGCCCCTTCCGCGCCCCGGCCGCCGCCGCGCCCAGCATGCCGAGGTCGCGCTCGGCGTGCTGCTCGGTGTGATGCTGATCGGCCTGTCCGTCCTGATCTCCCGCTTCGGGCTCCAGCCGGTCGAGGGCGTCACCGTGCTGGCGTAGCTCGCCGACGCGTCCTTCGGCCACAATCTCGCCTTCTACGTGATCCAGTTCGCCACGACGGTGCTGCTGGCCCTGTCGGCGAACACGTCGTTCGGCGGGCTGCCGGTCCTGCTCAGGCTGCTGGCCCGCGACAACTACCTGCCGCACGTCTTCGGGCTGAAGGCCGACCGCCAGGTCCACCGGCACGGTGTCCTCACCCTCGCCACCGTCTCCGCCGCGCTGCTGCCCTTCTCCGCCGGTGACACCAACACCCTCGTGCCGCTCTTCGCCATCGGCGTCTTCGTCGGCTTCACCATCGCCCAGACCGGAATGGTCCTCCACTGGCTCGCTGTCCGCGGCCACTCGTGGGGCGGCAAGGCGGTGCTCAACGGACTGGGCGCGCTGCTCACGGGTGTCAGCGCGGTCGTCGTCACCGCCACCAAGTTCCACGACGGCGCCTGGCTGATCGTCGTCGCCCTGCCGTTGCTGGTCTCCGGGTTCGAGTGCGTCCACCGTACGTACGGCCGGATCGGTGAGCGCCTCGGTGTCGGCTGCATCCCGGAATCCCCGCACTGCGAACGTTCGTTGGTCCTGGTCCCGGTCTCCTCCCTGACCCGGCTCACCAGTGAGGCCCTGACCGCCGCGGTGTCTCTCGGCGACGAGGTGCGCGCGGTGACCGTGTGCCACTCCGACCCCGAGGACCGGGCGCAGACCGAAGCGCTGGAGCGGGACTGGGACCTGTGGAACCCCGGGGTCCCGCTCGTCCGCGTCCCGTCGGACCGGCGCGCCATCGGCCGCCCACTGGCGGCATACGTCCGGGAGCTGGCCGCCGCCGATCCGGGCACCAGGATCACCGTGCTCATCCCCGAGGTCGAGCCGGCCCGGCTGTGGCAGCGGGTGCTGCAGAACCAGCGTGGCGCAGTCGTCGCGCACGCCGTCCGCCGCGACACCGACGCGGTGATCTGCCGGCTGCGCTGCCGGCTGCGCTGCCGGCTGTAGAGCGCCCGGACCGCACAGGCGTCCCGTACGACGCGGTACACACCTTTCGTCACGGATTGCCTCTATTTTGGTGGCGGTGTCGGCAACGAAGGGACACGGCATGGACCGCACGCGATGGGCAGCGCTGCTCGCCCATCCGTCGCGGGTGGTGGTCGGTGCCTTCGCCGTGGCCATCGCGTTCGGCACCGTGCTGCTCGTCCTCCCCGTGTCGGCGGAGAACGGGCGGGCGACGAGCGTGGTGACCGCCGTGTTCACCGCGACCGGCGCGATGTCCGGAGGGCTCTCCGTCGTCGACACCGGCAGTCACTGGAGCACGTTCGGCGAGGTCGTGGTCCTGGGCCTGATCCAGTTCGGCGGCTTCGGCATCATGACGTTCGCCTCACTCCTCGGGCTGCTGGTCTCGGGCCGGCTCCGGCTGGGTCTGCAGCTGACCGCTCAGGCCGAGACGCAGAGCCTGGGGATCGGGGAGGTCCGCAGGGTCCTGCTCGGCGTCGCCAGGATCACCCTGGTCGTGGAACTGGCCGTCGGCGCATGGCTCATGCTCCGCTTCCGCTTCGGCCACGGGCAGCCGATCGGGGAGGCGGTGTACTACGGGGTGTTCCACTCGGTCTCGGCGTTCAACAACGCCGGCTTCGGGCTGCGCCCCGACAATCTCGTCGGCTACGCCTCCGACATCTGGGTCATGCTGCCGATCGCCATGGCCTGCATCCTCGGCAGTATCGGCTTCCCCGTGCTGATGGAACTGTTGCGCAGCAGCCGCTCGGGCGCGTTCGCACGGTCCGCCCGCCGCTGGTCGCTGCACACCAGGCTCACCCTCCTCACCACCGCTGTCCTGCTCGCCGTGGGAAGTGTGTTCACCTGGCTGCTGGAGTGGACCAACCCGGGGACCCTCGGACCGCTCACCTGGCCGGACAAGCTCACCAACGGCTTCTTCAACGCCGTCACTTCCCGGACCGCCGGCTTCAACAGCGTTGCCGTCGGGGAGATGGAGCCCGCGACTCTGCTCGGCACCACCGTGCTCATGTTCATCGGCGGCGGCAGTGCGGGCACCGCGGGGGGAATCAAGGTCACCACGTTCGCCGTGCTGGCCGTGGCGATTCTCGCCGAGGCGCGCGGCGACACCGGCGTGGAGGTGATGGGCCGCCGCGTCGCGCCCTCCGTACTGCGCCAGGCACTGACCGTCGCGCTGCTGGGTGTGGGTGCGGTCATGCTCGCCACCATCCTTCTGCTGACGATCAGTGACGAGCCGCTCGAGGCGGTCCTCTTCGAGGCCACCTCGGCGTTCGGAACCTGTGGGCTGACCACGGGCATCACCGGTGATCTGCCGGTGGCCGGGCAGCTCATCCTGGTCGCCCTGATGTTCATCGGCCGGATCGGCCCGATCACCCTGGCCTCCGCGCTCGCGCTGCGCGAACGCGGCCGCCGCTACCAGCTGCCCGAGGAGCGACCCGTCATTGGCTAGCTACGTGCACCGACTGCGCCGCAGCACGCGTCGCACCCGCCGTCTCTCTCACCGGAACGATGCCGCCGGCGCTGCGGGCGCACTCGACTCCCGGGTCGCGGTGATCGGGCTGGGGCGCTTCGGATTCTCCCTCGGCGCCGAGCTGATGCGTCGCGGCTGGGACGTCCTGGGCGTGGACTCCGATGCCACCCTGGTGCAGCGCTTGCGCGACGAACTGACGCACACGGCCGCCGCGGACTGCACCGACCCCGAGGCTCTGGCGCAACTCGGAGTGGGGGAGTTTCCCAGAGCCGTGGTGGGCATCGGTGACGCTCTCGAGGCAAGCATCCTGGTCACCTCCAACCTCGCCGACGCGGGCGTTCCGCGCATCTGGGCCAAGGCGGTCAGCCGCCAGCACGGCAGGATTCTGGAGCGTGTCGGCGCGCACCATGTGGTGCTGCCCGAGCACGACATGGGTGAGCGGGTGGCCCACCTCGTCACCGGGCGCATGCTCGACTTCATCGAGTTCGACGACGACTACGCCCTGGCCAAGACGGTCGCGCCTGCTTCCGCCACTGGGCGTTCGCTCGGCGAGCTCGGGGTCCGCGCGAGGTACGGGATCACGGTGGTCGGTATCAAGCGCACCGGCGAGGGCTTCACGTACGCCACCGCCGAGACGGTCGTACGGACCGGGGACATCATCATCGTCACCGGGCGGACCCAGGCCGTGGAGACCTTCGCCGAACTGGTGTGATGCCCGGCCGGGGCTCATGCGGAGATTCTCGCTCCGGTCATGCTCCGCGAGGCGGGCTTTCCGGTGACGTGGTGGACGTACTCATGCTCCAGCCGGAATCCGGCGGTCCAGGCCAGCAGCCGGCTGGGGCGGTTGTCACGGGAACAGGACGAGCTCGCGGTCCGGCCACGAGCGGCGATGTTCCTCCTCGCAGGTCGGAGGGGTGGGCGTTAGGGAGTCGTCAGGGGCAGGTCCCCGGCCGTAAGAGCCCCGTCAACGGCGCGCATGCCGGCTCAGGGATGGGCTTTCCTCGAGAGGTCCGAACATTTCCGAACCTCTTTCAGGAGCTCACGATGGCCGACGTGGCCTTCGTCGTCACCACTCTCGCGGTCTTCGCGCTGGTGGCGTTCATCGCCAGGGGGGTGGCGAAGCTGTGACTGCCGAGAACATCGTCGGCCTGATCGTGGCCGCCGCCCTGCTGGGTTACCTCGTCCTCGCCCTTGTGTACCCGGAGAGGTTCTGAGCCCTGATGACCCCGTTCCTCGCGGGGGTGCTCCAGCTGCTCGCGCTCCTCGCTGCGCTCGCTCTGGCATACCGTCCGCTCGGCGACTACATGGCCCGGGTCTACTCCTCGACCAGGCATCTGCGCGTGGAGAAGTGGATCTACCGGGCCGTCGGCGCCAACCCCCACGCCGAGATGCGCTGGCCCGCCTATCTGCGCGGCGTGCTCGCCTTCTCCGCGGTGAGCGTCCTCTTCCTCTACCTTCTGCAGCGGATCCAGGGCAGCCTTCCCGGCTCGCTCGGCTTCTCCTCCATCGACCCGGACCAGGCGTTCAACACCGCCGCGTCCTTCGTGTCGAACACCAACTGGCAGTCGTGCTACGGCGAGCAGGCCATGGGCCACGTCGTGCAGACCGGCGGCCTCGCGGTGCAGAACTTCGTCTCGGCCGCCGTCGGCATGGCCGTCGCGGTCGCGCTCGTACGGGGCTTCGCGCGGTCCCACACCGGTGAGCTCGGCAACTTCTGGGCCGATCTGGTCCGCGGTGTCGTCCGCATCCTGATCCCCATCTCGGTGATCGGCGCGATCATCCTGGTCGCGGCCGGCGCCATCCAGAACTTCTCCGGCATCCACTCGGTCGGCCAGTTCATGGGCGGCAGTCAGCAGTGGAACGGCGGGGCCGTCGCCTCGCAGGAGGTCATCAAGGAGCTGGGCACCAACGGTGGCGGTTACTTCAACGCCAACTCGGCCCACCCCTTCGAGAACCCGAATCCGTTCTCGAACCTCTTCGAGATCTTCCTGATCCTGCTGATCCCGTTCGCGCTGACCCGCACCTTCGGCAAGATGGTCGGCTCCATCAAGCAGGGGTACGCGATCCTCGGCACGATGGCCACGATCTGGCTCGGCTTCACCGCGCTGATGATGTGGACCGAGTTCCACCACGGCGGCCCGGCGTTCGACATCGCTGGCGGCGCCATGGAGGGCAAGGAGACCCGCTTCGGGATCGGCGGCTCGTCGATCTTCGCGGTGGCCACCACGCTCACCTCGACCGGCGCGGTCAACTCCTTCCACTCCTCCTACACCGGCTTCGGCGGCGGTATCACCATGCTGGGCATGCAGCTCGGCGAGATCGCGCCCGGCGGGGTTGGTTCCGGCCTCTACGGCATGCTGATCATGGCGATCATCGCGGTGTTCATCGCGGGCCTGATGGTCGGCCGTACGCCCGAGTACCTCGGCAAGAAGATCGGCACCCGTGAGATCAAGCTGGCGGCCTGCTACATCCTGATCACCCCGGCGCTGGTGCTCGGCTTCACCGCCGCGGCGATGGCGCTGGACACCCCGGCCGATTCGATGACCAACTCCGGTGCGCACGGCTTCTCCGAGATCCTCTACGCGTACACCTCGGGCGCCAACAACAACGGCTCCGCCTTCGCCGGTCTGAACGCCGACACCCAGTGGTTCAACAGCACCATCGGTATCGCGATGCTGCTGGGCCGGTTCCTGCCGATGGTGTTCGTCCTGGCGCTGGCCGGTTCGCTCGCCGAGCAGAAGCCGGTGCCGGAGACCGCGGGCACCCTCCGTACCGAGAAGCCGCTCTTCACCGGGCTGCTGGTCGGCACGATCATGATCATTACCGGTCTGACCTACTTCCCGGCGCTGGCGCTGGGTCCGCTCGCCGAGGGGCTGGCGGCATGACCACCGACATCAAGAAGCATGAGGAGCCCGGCTCCATGTCCACTGTCACTCCGACCCGGGCGCCGCACTCGGACGTGCCGACCGGTCACACGACGGAGCACGGGCGGGTCGGCGGGGGGCTGTTCGACCCCAAGCAGCTGATCAAGTCCTTCCCGGACGCCATTCGCAAGCTCGACCCGCGGGTGATGATCAAGTCGCCCGTGATGTTCGTGGTGCTCATAGGCTCGGTGGTCACCACCGTGCTGGCACTGAAGGACCCCGGTGACTGGTTCGGCTGGGCGATCACGGCCTGGCTGTGGCTGACCACCATCTTCGCCAACCTGGCGGAGGCGGTGGCCGAGGGCCGCGGCAAGGCGCAGGCCGACACCCTGCGCAAGGCGAAGACCGACACCGTCGCGCGCCGGCTCAACGGCAAGATCGAGGAGCGGGTGCCCGGCACCGATCTGCGTATCGGCGACCTGGTGGTCTGCGAGGCCGGCGACATCATCCCGGGCGATGGTGACGTCGTGGAGGGTGTCGCGTCGGTCGACGAGTCGGCCATCACCGGGGAGTCGGCGCCGGTCATCCGCGAGTCCGGCGGCGACCGCAGCGCGGTCACGGGCGGTACGAAGGTGCTCTCCGACCGCATCGTCATCAAGATCACGACGAAGCCGGGGGAGACCTTCATCGACCGGATGATCAGCCTGGTCGAGGGGGCCGCCCGGCAGAAGACCCCGAACGAGATCGCGCTGAACATCCTGCTGGCCTCGTTGACGATCGTCTTCCTGCTCGCGGTCGTCACCCTGCAGCCGTTCGCCGTCTACGCCGGCGCGAAGCAGTCGCTGATCGTGCTGACCGCCCTGCTGGTCTGCCTGATCCCGACGACGATCGGCGCGCTCCTCTCCGCTATCGGCATCGCGGGCATGGACCGGCTCGTGCAGCGCAACGTGCTGGCCATGTCGGGCCGCGCGGTCGAGGCCGCCGGCGACGTCTCCACCCTGCTGCTCGACAAGACCGGCACGATTACCCTCGGCAACCGGCAGGCCGCCGAGTTCGTCCCGGTCAAGGGCGTCACGGCGGCCGAACTGGCCGACGCCGCCCAGCTCTCCTCGCTGGCCGACGAGACTCCCGAGGGCCGCTCGATCGTCGTACTCGCCAAGAGCAGGTACGGACTGCGCGAGCGCCACCAGGGCGAGCTGGCCGGAGCCGAGTGGGTGGCCTTCACCGCCCAGACCCGCATGTCCGGTGTCGACCTCTCCGAGAACGGTGCGGCCCGCAAGGTCCGCAAGGGCGCGACCGGCTCGGTGATCGCCTGGGTCGAGGAGCGCGGCGGCAACATCGTCGAGGACGCCGACGAGATCGCACACAAGATCTCCGAAGCCGGCGGGACACCTCTGCTCGTCGCCGTCGAGGACGACAAGGGCGCCCGCGTGCTGGGTGTCATCCACCTCAAGGACGTCGTCAAGGCCGGCATGCGGGAGCGGTTCGACGAACTGCGCCGCATGGGCATCAAGACCGTCATGATCACGGGCGACAACCCGCTGACCGCCAAGGCCATCGCGGAGGAGGCCGGCGTCGACGACTTCCTCGCCGAGGCCACCCCCGAGGACAAGATGGCGCTGATCAGGCGCGAACAGGCCGGCGGCAAGCTCGTCGCGATGACCGGCGACGGCACGAACGACGCTCCCGCGCTGGCTCAGGCGGACGTCGGCGTGGCCATGAACACCGGCACCTCGGCCGCCAAGGAGGCCGGGAACATGGTCGACCTGGACTCCAACCCGACCAAGCTCATCGAGATCGTCGAGATCGGCAAGCAGCTCCTGATCACCCGGGGAGCGCTGACGGCCTTCTCGATCGCCAACGACGTGGCGAAGTACTTCGCGATCATCCCGGCGATGTTCGCGGTGGTCCACCCGGGCCTGGACAAGCTCAACATCATGAACCTGTCCTCCCCGGAGTCGGCGATCCTGTCGGCCGTCATCTTCAACGCGCTGATCATCATCGCGCTGGTGCCGCTGGCGCTGAAGGGCGTGCGGTACCGGCCGACCAGCGCGGACAAGATGCTCCGCCGCAACCTCGGGATCTACGGCCTCGGCGGCCTGATCGCACCGTTCATCGGCATCAAGCTCATCGACCTGCTCATCTCCCTCATCCCTGGCATCGGGTGACGACCATGAACAACTCTCTCGGCAGCACCGCACGGCTGATCGGGGCAGGGCTGCGCGCCCTCCTGGTCCTGACCGTCATCTGTGGCGTCATCTACCCGCTCGCCGTCACCGGCGTTGCGCAGGCCCTCTTCCCCGACAAGGCCAACGGCTCCGAGATCAGGTCCGGCGGCAGGGTGGTCGGTTCAGAGCTGATCGGCCAGACGTACAACCTGCCGATGAACAACCCCGACGACGCCGAGGAGCCCGCGCGCCCGGACCTGAAGTGGTTCCAGCCGCGTCCGTCCAACGGCCTGGGCTCCAACAGCGTCAACACGCGGTACTCGCTGATCCTGTCCGGCGCGACCAACCGGTCCGGCGACAACGAGGATCTGATCCAGTGGGTCACCGACGCCAAGGCCGCCGTAATCAAGGACAACTCCACGGCCACGTACGAGGTGAAGCCCTCGGACGTGCCGGCCGACGCCGTCACCTCCTCCGGCTCCGGCCTGGACCCGCACATCTCCCCGGAGTACGCGAAGCTCCAGGTGCACCGGGTCGCCGAGCGGAACCACCTCGACGTCAAGCAGGTCGAGCAGCTCGTCGCGGACCACACCGACGGCCGGACCCTCGGCTTCATCGGTGAGCCCCGGGTGAACGTCCTCCAGCTCAACATCGCACTCAGGGAACTCATCGCGAAGTGACCGTGCTGTGGGCCGCGAGATCCCGCAGGAACTGCTGCTGGTCGTCGAGGAATCCGTCCGCGAAGAGCGAGCGGGGGGAGAAGATGGCGGTGAGTGTGGTCCTGAGGTCCGACCGCTCGATGGACTGCTTGAGCAGTGAGTGGGTCGCGTCCGGGTAGTGCTTGACCATCAGCGCGCCGCCTTCGGCCACCACCTTGCGGTAGACGCGCTCGGTGTCGGCGGTGTCCACGTTGATGTCGTGGCCCGCGAGGGTCAGCAGCACCGGTATGCCGCGCAGGGCGCGGAGGTCTTGCGTCGCGTCCGCGGTGTGGTTCTTGGAGACGAAGCCCCAGCGGCCGGCGGTCATGCCGTCCGCGTCGCCGCCCATCGCCCTGACGTACTCCTCGAAGGTCGCGTGGCGTTCCAGCAGTCGGCGGGTGGTGTCGCTCTTCGCGACTGCCGCCTCGGTGCGGGCCTTTGACGCACCGTCGGCGCGCAGTTCGGCGCCGAGGTTGTAGCGGCCCTGCCGGCGCCAGTTGATCGCGGGCGAGACGGCGAGGACGAAGCTCACGGGCGTCCTGGCGGCGACCTTCGGCAGGACCCAGCCCGCCTGGCTGGCGCCCCAGAGCCCGATCCGGTCGCCGTCGATGTCCGGGCGGGCGCGGGCCCAGGCGATGGCGGCGGCTGCCTCGTTGGCCCGGTCGTCCATGGACTGGTCGAGCCAGTTGCCGGGTGCGCCCGCGATGCCGGGCTTGTTCCAGGAGAGGGTCGCGTACCCGGCCTTGGCGTTCGCCTCCCACATGGGCTTGTAGCCGTCCTCGTGGGTGGCGTCGATGGGGCCGTCGCCGTGGACGTACACGACCAGGCCGTGGCGCTTGCGGCCGTCCCTGGGGGTGGCCAGTACGCCGTTGAGGGTGTGGCCGCCGTGGCGGATCGAGACGCGCTGCTCGTCCATGTCGTAGGAGTGGTTCCACAGGACCACACCGCCAAGACCGGCGGCGGCGACCAGGACGGTGACGAGTGACCACACGACGATGCGGAGCCCGCACCGTCGGGGCCGGATCTCTGGGCGCATGGGGTCTGACCACCTCGGTTCAGGTCTGCGCGGGATCAAAACTATCGTTGCATCCACGATCGTTGCGTAGATGATAGTTTTAGTCCAGGGCAAGAGCGAGAAGGGGGCCGCGGCATGGAAGCGAACACGACGGGAACCGGCATCGGACCGGTGACGGTCCGGCGGGGCGTTCCGGCCGGAGCCGAGCGGCGGGCGGCCGAGCTGTACTGGAACGCCTTCGGCCGCAAACTCGGCCCCGCGCTGAACCCGCCGGACAAGGCGGTGCCCTTCATCGCCGCCCACCTGAACGCCGATCGCGCGGTCTGCGCACTCCTCGACGGGGAGCTCGTCGGCCTCGCCGGCTACCAGCTCGACGGCCGGGCCCTCACCGGGGGATCGGCGTCCGACGTGCTGCGCACCTACGGATACCTGCGCGGGCTGCACCGGGTCCTGCTCCTCGCCCTGTTCGAACGCCGTCCGGCCCGCGGGCAGCTCGTCATGGACGGTATCGCCGTGGACCCGGGCATGCGCGGCCGCGGCGTCGGGAGTCTGCTCATCGAGGAAGTGGCTGCCGTCGCGGCGGAGCAGGACTGCCGGCAGATCAGACTGGACGTGATCGACACCAACCCGCGCGCCAGGGCCCTGTACGAGCGGCGCGGCTTCACCGCCGTACGGACCGAGCACACGCCCTACCTGCGCGGGCTGCTGGGGTTCGGCGCGGTGACCACCATGCACCGCCCCGTACTGGCGCGAGGGTTCTGAACACCGTGACCGACCGCATCGAGGTCCCCACCCGCATGCTCGTCCACGCGCTGATCCGCGAGGACGGCACGGTCAGCGCGGACGAGCTCTACACCGTCGCAGTGACCCTCGGCATGAGTGACCAGCAGGTACGGCTGTGCGTCAAACGCCTCGTGGCCGAGGGCCGGTTCACCCACGAGGGCCGCGGCCGCAAGGCACTCCTGCACGCGACGGCGGAAACCACCCGCGTCCTTGCCCCCAACGTGGACTTCATGCAGCACGCGTTCCGACAGGACGCCGGGCTCGCACCCTGGGACGGCGTCTGGCACCTGGCCGCCTTCGCGGTGCCCGAATCGGCGCGCACGTCCCGGGACTCCCTGCGCGAAACGCTCGTCCACCTCGGCGGCGCCCCGCTCCAGGGCGGCCTGTACGTCTGCGCCAACGCCTGGGAACCGTACGTCGAGGACGCGGCCCACCGCCTCGGCGCCCACGGCGCGCTCACCCTCCTCACCACGACGGACCTGCGAAAGGGCGACACACGAGACCCCGTCGGTCTCGCCCGCCTCCTCTGGCCCCAGCAGGAGATCGCCGACCGCTACCACCGCCTCAGCCGCATCGCCCGGTCCCGCCTCGACCGGCTCACCGGCTCTGCCGGACTCTCCGCGTCCGAACTCCTCACCATCGCGGTCGAGCTGGCCGCCGAACTCACCCGCGCCATGGAACCCGACCCGCTGCTGCCGCCTCAGCTCCTGCCCCAGCCCTGGCCCGGCGCCCAGGCCCGTGGGCTGATCGCCCGGTGCTGGGCAGCCCTGGACGAACGAGAGAACGGCGAGGCCCGGCCGGCCATCTTCCGCCTCTACGCCGGCATCGCCCGAGAAGCGGCAGACCGACGGCGTTAGGGCCTGTCCGGCGGGTCAGGGCCGGACAGGCCCCTAGGCCTGGGTGGCGTACGAGACGAAGCGTGTCCACGATGTGGGCGTGAGGGCGAGCTGAGGGCCCTGCTCGACCTTGGAGTCCCGGACGTGGACCGTCTCGGAGGTCGTCGCCACCTCGACGCAGTCGTCGCCCTGAGTGCCGCTGTAGCTGCTCTTGAACCAGACCAGTTCGGGGGTGCTGCTCATAGCGCTCCTCGCATTCGCTCCAGCAGGCTCACGGAGTCCGCGGGGGCAAGAGCCTGTGAGCGCAGTTTTGCATACCGCTGGAGCAGGACGCTGACCTGTTTCGGGTCCGCGACCAGCTGCCCCCACTGCTGTCCTTCGGCGTACCCGAGCCACTTGTGGTCGGGGGTTTCCAGGATTCGCATGGCCCCGTCCAGGCCCGCGTGTTCCTGCTGCCTCGCAGGCATGATCTGGATCTCGACGTTCCGCAGCGCCACGCGGTCCAGGACGTGCTCAAGTAAGCCCCGCATGACCTCGTCACCCCCGAGACACCGCGTGAACATCGACTCCTCGACGATGAAGCTGAAGGGCACGTTGGGCCGGTCCCCCAGCAGTCGCTGGCGGTCCAGCCGGGCAGTCACCTGCGCCTCCACCTGGTCATCCCTGAGCGGTGGCACGCTCTGCGCGAACACCGCCCGCGCGTACCCCTCCGACTGGAGGAGTCCAGGAACCAACCGGCACTCGTACGTGTCAAGTGTGACCGCCTCCGCCTCCAGCCGCGCCCACTGCCGGAACCAGCTCGCCAACCCCGGCCGCCGCGACAGATGCCGTGCCGCGCCCCGCAACGTCCCGAACGCGTCCAGGGCCTCCTCCGCCCGTTCCACGAAGTCCGCCGGCGGGAACCTGCGGCCCTGTTCGATCGACGCGACGGTCGGCACCGAGTAGCGCACCAGTGGCGCGAACTGTTCCTGCGTCAGCCGCGCCCGCTTGCGGAAGGCCTTGACGACCTCCCCGAACGCCTTCAAGCTGTCGGAACTCTCCGGTTCCGCTCCCGCACCCGCCGGGGGCCCGCAGGTGCCCCCGCCATCCGCCGCCTCGCCCGTCCCGTCCGCCACCATCTCGGCCACCTCCGCGTACGTGTCGCAACCCGCCCATCGTCACGCTTCGTTACCCGTACCGTCCACCCTTCGTACCCGTACGCTGACTCAGCGTACGGGTCGTTGAGCTGGAGAACCGGGGTATGGCCAGGCCAGATTGGCGGCCATGACGACCCCCGCCAAGCCCATCCCGGCAACGAGCGCCCAAACGCCCGTCACCGTACGTGTGTTCACCCAGCGCTTCAGCTCCACGCCGCGCGGCGCACGTCTCGCCCGGCATCTCGCCGTCCACCAGCTCGACCGCTGGGGCATGCCACATGGCAGCGATCTCTCCGACGCAGCCGCCCTGATCGTCGCCGAGCTGGCCGCCAACGCCGTGACGCACGGCCGCGTCCCCGGCCGGGACTTCGAGCTCACGCTGACCCGGGCCTCGGGCGCGGTCCTGCGGATCGAGGTCTCCGACACGCGGGGCGAGACGCGGCCGCCCGCGCCGGGCTGCCTGGGCGCGCCCGGCCCGGGGGAGGACTCCGGGCGTGGGCTGCTGCTCGTCGAGGCGCTGGCCGACCGGTGGTGCGTGCTCGACCGCGCTCCCGTGGGGAAGACCGTACGGGCCGAAATCGACCTGCCACGCCGTCCGTAGCCCGTACCAGCCACCACACATGTCGCTCTGTCTATGTGGGTGATCGCCATGGTCCCGGTCCGTGGCGCTTCCTAGGCTCGCTTGAAGTCGATGCGGGAGGTTCCTCGCCATGGGGACCTCCCGGCTGCTTAGCGTGTCGGAACGAAGGGCCTTCGGATGGGTTTGGACAAAGTGGTCGCTGATGCGGCCGACGCGATCGCGGACATCCCCGACGGGGCGTCCTTGGCCGTGGGCGGCTTCGGCCTGTGCGGGATACCCAGTGCGCTCATCCATGCCCTGCTGGACCGGCAGACCGGCGGGCTGCGGGTGGTGTCGAACAACTGCGGAGTGGACGACTGGGGACTCGGGCTGCTGCTCCGCGAACGCCTCATCTCCAGGATGACCAGCTCCTACGTGGGCGAGAACAAGGAGTTCGCCCGCCAGTACCTCGGCGGCGAACTGGAGGTGGAACTCGTGCCCCAGGGCACCCTGGCGGAGCGGCTGCGCGCGGGCGGCTGCGGCATACCGGCGTTCTATACGCCCGCCGGGGCCGGCACGCAGATCGCGGAGGGCGGACTGCCGTGGCGCCACCACCCCGACGGCACGGTCGCCCTCGCCTCACCGCCGAAGGAGACCCGTGTCTTCGGGGACCGGGAGTACCTCCTGGAGGAGGGGATCACCACCGACTTCGCCCTGGTCAGGGCCGCCGTCGGAGACCGGCACGGCAATCTCGTCTTCCACTCCTCCGCCCGCAACTTCAACCCGCTGGCCGCGATGGCCGGCCGGATCACCGTCGCCGAGGTCGAAGAGCTGGTCGAACCCGGCGAACTGGAACCGGACCGGATTCATCTGCCCGGTGTCTTCGTCCAGCGGGTGGTCCATGTGACGGCCGCTGATCCGGCGGCCGAGAAGCGCATCGAACGGCGCACCACGCGTGCGCGGCAGGAAGGGGACGTCCGAAATGGCTCTGACGCGTGATCAGATGGCGGCCCGGGCCGCCCGGGAACTGGCTGACGGCTCGTACGTCAACCTGGGCATCGGGCTGCCCACGCTGATCCCCAACCACCTGCCGGCAGGGATCGAGGTGGTGCTCCAGTCGGAGAACGGCATTCTCGGCGTCGGTCCCTATCCCTACGAGGACGAGGTGCGGCCCGACCTGATCAACGCCGGCAAGGAGACGGTGACCACCCTGCCCGGGGCCTCGTACTTCGACTCGGCGCTGTCGTTCGGCATGATCCGCGGCGGGCACATCGATGTCGCGGTCCTGGGCGCCATGCAGGTGTCCGCCTCCGGCGATCTGGCGAACTGGGTGATCCCCGGCAAAATGGTCAAGGGTATGGGCGGCGCCATGGATCTCGTCCACGGTGCCCGGCGGGTCATTGTGTTGATGGAACACACGGCCCGCGATGGTTCCCCCAAGCTCGTCGAGGAGTGCACGCTGCCGCTCACCGGCTGGGGTGTGGTGCAACGGGTGATCACGGATCTGGCGGTGGTGGACGTCGCCCGGGACGGGCTGACGCTCCGCGAGTTGGCGCCCGGGGTGACCGTGGACGAGGTGCGGGCAGCGACGGGCGCGGACCTGGCGGTCGCGGCCGAACTGCCGGCCATGGTCGCCGCCTGACGCCACACCGGGCATACCGCGCCGGTAAGCGACAGGATCTAGCAGCACAACGGCCCCTGCGCAATAGGGCGTACGCCCTCGGGGGTGCCACGGTTGTGGCAGCCGTCGCCATGTCGCGGCGGTCGGACCGCCTCCTACTGTGACCGGCATCTCAGCCGCTCGTGCCCTGCACCGGCGCGGGCGGCTGAGTCCCAGGATCCGCCCGGCCCTGTGCCGCCACCCGCAGGAGGCTTCGATGCTGTCGTACGAGGAATCATCACCACCGACCCCGGCGAGCCCGCCGCCCCGCCGTGCGGGATGGCTCAGGCGCCGGCTCCGGGGGCTGGGCGGTCTGGTCACCGCCGTCGCGCTCGCGTCCGGGGCCGCGCTGTTCGCGCCGGCTCCCGAGGCGCACGCGGCTGTGTCCCTGCAGAGGGTCACGAACTTCGGTGCCAACCCGGGTGCTCTGAACATGTACGTGTACCGGCCGGCCTCCCTCCCGGCGAATCCGGCGGTGGTCGTGGCCCTGCACGGCTGCAGTCAGACCGCCCAGATCTACGCCGACAACTCGGGGCTGAGCAAGTTCGCCGACCAGCACCGCTTCCTGCTGGTGTTCGCCGAGACGACGTCCTCCAACAACGGCAGCAAGTGCTTCAACTGGTTCGAGCCCGGCGACACGCGGCGCGGCCAGGGCGAGGCCGCCTCGATCCGGCAGATGGTCGCCCATGCCGGATCCGCCTACGGGGGCGATCCCGACCGGACGTACGTCACGGGCCTGTCGGCCGGCGGGGCGATGACCGCGGTCATGCTCGCCACCTACCCGGACGTGTTCAAGGCCGGGGCGGTGATCGCGGGTGTGCCGTACGACTGCGCCGACGACGTCTCGTCCGCGTTCAACTGCATGAGCCCGGGTGTCGACCGCACCCCTGCCGCCTGGGCGCAGGGTGTGAAGGACGCCCACCCGGGCTACGGCGGCCCGTGGCCGCGGGTGGCCGTCTGGCACGGCGACAACGACACCAAGGTCGTGCCGAAGAACGCGGACGAACTGCGTGACCAGTGGACCGCCGTGCACGCCCTGGACCAGAGTCCCGATCGCAGCTCGACGATCGGACCCAACAACACCCGCAGGGAGCAGTACCTCACCGCCGGCGGCAGCGTCGCCGTCGAGGTCAACCGGGTACCGAACGTCGCCCACGGCACCCCGGTCGAACCCGGCACCGGGCCACAGCAGTGCGGTGCGACCGGGACCGCCAACTTCATCGCCTCGATCTGCTCCAGCTACTGGATCACCTCCTTCTTCGGCCTGGACGGCTCGGGCCCCGGCACCGGCGGCCTGCCCGCTCCGGCCGGCCTGACCGTCACGGGTACGACGGACACCTCGGTCGGCCTGAACTGGAACAGCGTCGGTGGCGCCGCCTCGTACGCGGTGTACCGGGACGGCAGCCGCATCGCCACCCCCACCGCTCCGCCGTTCACCGACACCGGCTTGAGCCCGGGCACCACCCACACCTACTCGGTGGCCGCCCGTGACGCGGCGGGCGCCGAGGGAGCGCGATCGGCAGAGGTGAGCGCCACCACCACCGGTGCGGCCGCGAAGTGCTGGACCGCGAACAACTACCAGCAGGTGCAAGCAGGGAGAGCCACCACCGACGGAAGCTACGCCTACGCCAAGGGCTCCAACCAGAACATGGGCCTCTACAACACGTTCGTCACCCACACGCTGAAGGAGTCACCGGCCGGCTACTACGTCATCGCCGACAACGGCTGCCCCTAGTAGGTCCTGCCCGACAGCTCTCACACATCTGGAGGCACATCCATGCGCAGAGTGAAGCCCGGTCCTCCCAGCACGCCACCCGAGCCGCGGGGGCCGGCCGGCGGCCGGCGGCTGCGCCGTACCGCCGCGGGAGCGGCGCTGCTGCTCGCGGTCACCGCGGCCCCGGCAGGTGCCCTGGCACCGGACTCCGCGGACCGCGGGCACTGCGCCAGGATGGCCCGGCTGCATGTACCGGGGGCCGAACGGCAACAGGCGGACTGTCTCAGCGAGTTGACCACGGCCGGAACCGTCGCCTCCGGCCATACCGACCCGGCCGACTGGGCAGGGCTGACCCCGAAGAACCTGGCCACGCCCAGCGGCGTACCCGGCGTCCAGATCGACGGTTACTTCCCCGACACGTCGGCCACGAACACCAACCACGGCTGGAAGCACGACGCCCAGTTCGTCATCCGGCTGCCCGATCGGTGGAACGGCGGACTGGTGATCTCCGGCTCGCCCGGTAACCGGGAGCAGTACGCCAACGACCGGGCCATCGGCGACTGGGCGCTCGCCCGTGGCTACGCCTTCGCCGCGACCGACAAGGGCAACACCGGTGTGGGGTTCCACCGCGACGGCGCCGAACCGGGCGACGCCGTCGCCGAGTGGAACGAGCGCGTCACCCAGCTGACCCGGGCCGCCCGTACCGTGGTCGCCCAGCGATATCTGCGGCCACCGACGCGGACCCTGGCCACGGGCATCTCCAACGGCGGCTACCTCGTCCGCTGGCAGCTGGAGAACCATCCCGAGCTGTACGACGGGGGAGTGGACTGGGAAGGCACGCTGTGGCGGGCGGACGGGCCGAACCTGTTCACCTTCCTGCCGCCCGCCCTGCGCTCCTACCCCGCCTACGCGGCGGGCGGGCCCGGCGCGGACCGCGCCCACCAGGAGATGATCGCGGCCGGCTTCCCGGCGGGCTCCGAGTTCCTGTGGCCCTACCACCACCAGGTCTACTGGGACCTGACGCAACGCGTCTACCGCGAGGAGTTCGACCCGGGCTTCGACGGATCCGCGGAGGCGGGGACCCCGTACTGCGCGCCCGGCACGGCCGGCTGCGACGCCGACTACGACTACGCGGCCCGGCCGGACGGGGTCCACGAGGCCGTGGAACGGATCTCGCTGACGGGACGGATAGGAAAACCGCTGATCACCCTGCACGGCACCCTGGACGTCCTGCTTCCCATCAGCCGCGACTCGGACGTCTACGCCGACATGGTCCGTGACGCCGGACGCGGCAGCCTGTTCCGGTACTACCGCGTCGAGGGCGGCACGCACGCCGACTCGCTCTTCGACACGTTCCCGGACAAGCTCCGGCCGCTCGTCCCCTGCCACCGCTCGGCCTTCACGGCACTCGAGGACTGGCTCCGGCGCGGCCAGCAGCCGCCGCCCAGCCGGACCGTACCCCGGCCCGAGGGGGCGGCCGCGGCGACCCTGGTGACCAGCTGCCCGCTGGCCGGGTAGCACGGCACCACGCACGGCACCACCAGCGCGAATGACCGACGACGACGGGGCCCTCGACCGAGGGCCCCGTTTCGTTGCGTTCCCACCGACACGGATGTGGTGATGTGCCACACCTGGCCGGACCTGACTGTGGTGACCGGAGACATGGGCTGTTCGGCCAGGTGTCTCTAGCGTTTCCGGCCATGACGAGCCAATTTCACGCAGCTCCCGGACCCTCCGCACACCGTGCCGGCGGCGTGGACCTCTCGGGGCGCACCGCCATGGTGACAGGCGGCGGCAGCGGTATCGGGCGGGCCTGCGCAGAGGCGCTGGCCGACGCCGGGGCCGTGGTGCACGTGGTGGACCTCGACGCGGCGGCGGCGAAGGCCGTCGCCACGGCGACCGGCGGTCATCCGCACGTCGTGGACCTCGCCGACGCCGACGCGGTCCGGGGACTCCCGGACGAGGTGGACATCCTGGTCAACAGCGCCGGACTGCAGCACGTGGCCGCCATCGAGGACTTCCCGCCGGCCCGGTTCGAGCTGATCCAGAAGGTGATGGTCACCGCGCCGTTCCTGCTGCTGCAGCAGTGCCTGCCGCACATGTACGCGGGCGGCTGGGGCCGGGTGGTGAACATCTCCAGCATGCACGGCCTGCGGGCCAGTGCCTTCAAGTCCGCGTACGTCGCCGCCAAGCACGGCCTGGAAGGGCTGAGCAAGGTCGCCGCCCTCGAGGGCGCCTCGCACGGGGTGACCAGCAACTGCGTCAACCCCGGCTATGTGCGGACGCCCCTGGTCGAAGGGCAGATCGCCGCGCAGGCCGCCGCACACGGCATCGCCCCCGAAGAGGTCGTCGCCGACGTCCTGCTGGACCGGTCCGCGATCAAGCGGCTGATCGAGCCGGAGGAGGTGGCCGCGGTCGTCGTATGGCTCTGCGGCCCGCACACCGGCTACATCACCGGCGCGTCGGTCCCCGTCGACGGCGGCTGGGGCGCGCACTGACGCCCCACCGTCCGTACCGCACGTTCGTACCGCCTGCTCGTACCGCACGTTCGGACCGCTCGCGGCCGAAGCCGCACCCCCGCCCCACCATCCCCGCCCTGTCAATGAAACGGTGACTGCCTCATGAGTTCCCTCGGTTCCGCTCAGCCCGCCAGAGGCGGCATCCGCCGCATCGTCGCGGCCAGTCTCGTCGGCACCACCATCGAGTGGTACGACTTCTTCCTCTACGGCTCGGCCGCCGCGCTGGTGTTCAACACGCTGTTCTTCCCCAACAGCGACCCCCTGGTGGGCACGCTGCTCGCCTTTCTGACCTACGCGGTCGGGTTCGCCGCGCGGCCGCTCGGCGGAGTCGTCTTCGGCCACTACGGCGACAAGATCGGCCGCAAGAAGCTGCTGGTCCTCAGCCTGCTGCTGATGGGCGGGGCGACCTTCGCGATGGGCCTGCTGCCCACCCACGCCAGCATCGGCGTCTGGGCCCCGATCCTGCTGACCGTGCTGCGCCTGGTCCAGGGCTTCGCCCTCGGCGGCGAGTGGGGCGGCGCCGTCCTGCTGGTCTCCGAGCACGGCGGTGACGACAAGCGAGGCTTCTGGGCCTCCTGGCCGCAGGCCGGCGCGCCCGGCGGCAACCTGCTCGCCACCGGCGTCCTGGCCCTGCTGGCCGCCGTCCAGTCCGACGCCGCCTTCCTCGCCTGGGGCTGGCGCATCCCGTTCCTGCTCTCCGGCGTCCTGGTCATGATCGGCCTGTGGATCCGGATCTCGGTCTCGGAGTCCCCGGTCTTCCTGGAGGCCAAGGCGAAGGCAGAGGCGGAGGCCGCGGCGGGCGTCAAGGAGCAGCCCCCGGTCGTCGAGGTGTTCCGCAGGAGCTGGCGCGAGGTGCTCACCGCGATCGGCACCCGCTTCGGCGAGAACATCTCGTACTACATCCTCACGGCGTTCCTGCTGGTGTACGTCACCGTCCACCTGGAACTCCCCAAGAGCGACGCGCTGAACGCGGTCCTCATCGGCTCCGCGATCCACTTCGTCACCATCCCGCTGTGGGGAGCGCTCTCGGACCGCCTCGGCCGCCGCCCGGTCACCCTGATCGGCGCCGTCGGCATGGCCGTCTGGGCCTTCGCCTTCTTCGCGCTGCTGGACTCCAAGTCGTTCCCCGTCATCGCCCTCGCGGTCACCGTCGGCCTGCTGCTCCACGGCGCGATGTACGGCCCGCAGGCGGCCTTCATCTCCGAGATGTTCGACACCAAGGTCCGCTACTCCGGCGCCTCGATGGGCTCCCAGCTGGCCTCCATCATCGGAGGCGCGCTCGCCCCGATCATCGCGGTGGAACTGCTGAAGGACTACGACTCCTCCCTGCCTGTCTCGGTCTACCTCTGCTTCGCGGCGCTCGTCACCGCCGTGACCGTATGGATCGCCAAGGAGACCCGCGGCCGCAACCTGGCCGAGGACGGCGCCGCCGCCCTCGCCCCGAAGCCGGGCCGCAACCGGCAGGACACGGTCCCGCTCGGCAGCTGACCCGCACCGTCCTGCCCGCCGTGCCGTGCAACAAGGGCCTGTCCGGCGGATCAGGGCCGGATAGGACGCGGCGTCTGGTGCGGTGCATCGCAAGGCGCCGGAGTGCCCTAATAGCGGAGCTATTCGGGCATTTCGGCAACGCAGCGAGGTGCCGTGCCAGGCGTCGTGGCCCCGGCCAAGATCCGCCGGACAGGCCCTAGGGGAGCGCGCACGGCGGGCAGCCGCCCTCCATCCGGAACCCGCCCGGGAGGTGATCGACGTATGCTCCCCACCGTGACAGCCTCAGGCGACCAGCGTTCCCGGACCGCCGTGCGCCAGCTGCTCGATCTGCTGGCCCGGGGCGCACCGGCGGAGGACTTCGCCCGCCCCGCCGCCACCGCCCGGGACCTCGGGGCCCCGGCGGGCGAGCTGGCCGACATCGCCGAGGCCACCGGTGTGGCGCTGCGCATCCGGCGGACCCTCAGCCAGCACCGCCGGCGCGAGGCGGAGCTGACCGCGCTCTTCGACACGGCCAGCGACCTGGCCGCGCTGCGCGATCTGGACGCCGTACTGCGGGCCATCGTCCACCGCGCGAAGCTGCTGCTCGGCACGGACGTCACGTATCTGTCCCTCAACGACGAAGCCGCGGGCGACACCTATATGCGGGTCACGGACGGTTCGGTGGCCGCCGCCTTCCAGCAGGTCCGGCTCGGTATGGGCGAGGGCCTCGGCGGCCTGGTCGCCCAGACCGCCCGCCCCTACGTCACGGGCGACTACCAGGCCGACACCCGGTTCCACCACACCCAGGCGATCGACAGCGCGGTCCGGGAAGAGGGACTACGAGCGATCCTCGGGGTGCCGCTGCGCGTGGGCCCCCAGATCATCGGGGTCCTGTACGCCGCGGACCGCGCGCCCCGCGAGTTCTCGCCGGACGAGGTGGCCCTGCTCTCCTCGCTCGCCGACCACGCGGCCATCGCGATCGACGGCGCCCGCCTGCTGGAGGAGACCCGGGCCGCCCTGGTCGACCTCAATGCCGCCTCCGAGACCATCCGGGCCCACAGCGAGGCCATGCGCCGTGCGGAGCAGGCACACGATCAGCTCACCGATCTCGTACTGCGCGGCGGTGGCGCCGACGACGTCGCCGCCGCCATCGCCGCGATTCTGGCCGGCGGAATCCTCATCCACGACGCGGAGGGTACCGAACTCGCGCGCACCGGAACCGAGCCGCTGCCCCTGCCGGCCCCGGCGGTGGCGGCCTCCCGGGCCAGCGGCCGGGCCGTACCGGTGAACGGTACGTGGGTGTGCGCGGTACTGGCGGGCCCCGAACTGCTCGGCAGTATCGCCCTGACCGGCCGCCCGGACCTCGCGGACGCCGACCGGCTGTTGTTCGAACGCGCGAGCGTCGTCACCGCGCTGCTTCTGCTGCTGCGCCGCTCGGTGGCCGAAACCGAGGACCGGGTGCGCGGCGAGCTGCTCAACGACCTGCTGGCCGCCACCGGGGACGCCACCAGCCTGGCGACCCGCGCGCGCCGTCTGCGCGTCGACCTCGGCCGCCCGCAGGCGGTCTTCGTGGCGCACAGCGAGACGGCGTCCCGGCACCGGCTGCTCGCCGCCGCCGCCCGCAGCGCGCGGGCCCTGGACGGTCTGGCCGGACTCCACCACGGGCATGTGGTGCTCGTCATGCCGACCCGGGACCCCGGGGCGGCCGCCCACGCCCTCGCCGCCGAGCTGGGCAAGGCGGTCGCCGCCGATGTCACCGTCGGTGCGGCCGGCGCCGACACCGGGCCGGCCGGCCTGCCGGCCGCACATGCCGAGGCCCACCGCTGCCTCTCCGCCCTGCGGGCCCTGGGCAGGACGGGCCACGGCGGTGCCATGACCGATCTCGGCTTCATCGGCGTACTCCTCGGCGACCAGGCGGGGGTGGCCGGGTACGTACAGAAAACCCTCGGCCCCGTACTGGCCTACGACGCCGAACGCGGGACGGACCTGACCGGCACCCTGGACGCCTACTTCGCGCAGAGCGGCAGCCTCACCAAGACCAAGACGGCCCTCCACGTCCACGTGAACACCGTCGTGCAGCGCCTGGACCGCATCGCCCGCCTGCTGGGCCAGGACTGGAACACCCCGGCGAGGGCCCTCGAACTCCAGCTCGCCCTGCGGTTGCACCACCTGGCCGGGACCGACTGAGACAGCGGCCCCTCAGTGCTGGTGGCTGTCGGCCTCGGGTTCGGGCCGAGGGGTTTCGGTCGTGGCTGCGCTCCGGACGGTGAAGGCCGCGGTGCGGACGGTGCCGTTGTGTTTGAAGTCGAGGAAGAGGCGGTACGTCGCTGAGCTGGGTGCGGTCGCGGTGAAGGTGATCCGCGGGCCGGGCTCGGTGGTGCCGTCGCCGGGTTCGCCGTTGGGGTGGACGTGCAGGTAGGCGAGGTCGCCGGCGCGCAGCGCGACGAGGTGTCCGTACGCGCCGAGGTAGGGCTGGAGGTCGGTGACGGGACGGCCGTCCTTGCTGACGTTCAGCGTGAGTTCCTCCGCTGCGCCGGGCCGGAGCTCGCCGCCCAGGGTGACGGTGTATCCGTCGACGGTGGTGGTGCGGGACGGCTTGGGGAGCTCTGAGGGTTTGTACGGCCCGGAGGCGGCGAGGTCGGCGCCCAGGGTCAGGTTGGTGGCGTTCTTGCCGGCGGGGGTGAAGTCGGCGAAGACCCGGTAGTCGCCCGCTGCGGGGAGGGTGACCGGGGTGCTCCAGGTGCCGTCGGCGGCCCGCGCGGGGTGCAGGTGCTGGTAGGTCGCCAGGTCGCGTGAGGCGAGGATCAGGTGGAGTTCCTTGTCGTGCTCTCGCTGGTAGGCGGTGACCGGCCGGCCTGCCCGGTCGCGTACGGCGAAGCGGAGTTCGGTCTGCTGTGCCGCTGTCACGCGTGGGGTCCTGAGATCGAGGGTGTAGCCGGCCTCGGAGATCTGGAGTCCGCCGGCCGGGGTGTCCGCGTGGCCGCCTCCCCGGTCCGTCGAGGTGTTTTCCGTGTGGCTGGAGTGGGCCGCGGATTCGGCGGTGCCGGCAACGGGCCCGGTGACACTGCCGAGGCCGTAGGCGGCGCCGAAGGCCGCGGCGAGTACGGCGCTGAACGCGGTGATCTTCACGGTGGTGCTCATGGTGGTGTTCATGAGGTGGAGCATATACCCCCGAGGGGTATATGCTGTCTCCCTGAAGAGGAAACATGTCCGGCCACACTCGAGGGAGCAGTGATGACTACGACGGTCTCCGCCACCGCTGAGGTTGAACTCGCCATCGGCGGCATGACCTGCGCTTCGTGCGCGGCGCGTATCGAGAAGAAGCTCAACCGGATGGACGGTGTGGAGGCCACGGTCAACTACGCCACCGAGAAGGCCAGGGTCAGTTACCGCGGCGCGGACGTCTCGGTGGCGGACCTGATCGCCACCGTGGAGGCGACCGGTTACACCGCCGCCGAGCCGGCTCCGGCCCGCCCCGAGGTGCCCGGGGAATCCGGCGCCGAGGAGCCGGACGAGCTCGGGCCGTTGCGGCAGCGTCTGATCACGGCGGTGGTGCTGGCGGTTCCGGTGGTCGCGATGGCCATGGTGCCCGCGCTGCAGATCGAGTACTGGCAGTGGCTGTCGCTGACACTGGCCGCGCCGGTGGTGACGTACGCGGCCTGGCCGTTCCACCGGGCGGCGTTCACCAACGCCCGGCACGGCGCGGCCAGCATGGACACGTTGATCTCGGTGGGTACGGGCGCGGCGTTCCTGTGGTCGCTGTGGGCGTTGTTCTTCGGGACGGCCGGGAGGCCAGGGATGACGCACCCGTTCGAGCTGACGATCTCGCGCAGCGACGGGGCGGGGAACATCTATCTGGAGGCGGCGGCCGGGGTCACCGCGTTCATTCTGGCGGGGCGCTACTTCGAGGCCCGCTCCAAGCGCAAGGCGGGCGCCGCGCTCAGAGCGCTGCTGGAGCTGGGCGCGAAGGAGGTCACGGTGCTGCGCGACGGCCGGGAGAAGCTCATCCCGACCGGCGAGCTGCGGGTCGGTGACCGTTTCCTGGTCCGGCCCGGCGAGAAGATCGCCACCGACGGCACCGTGGTCGAGGGATCTTCGGCGGTGGACGCGTCGATGCTGACCGGTGAGTCGGTGCCGGTCGAGGCCGGGGTGGGTGACGCGGTCACCGGCGCCACGCTCAATGCCGGTGGCCGCCTGGTGGTCGAGGCCACCCGCGTGGGTGCGGACACGCAGCTGGCGCGGATGGCGAAGCTCGTGGAGGACGCGCAGAACGGCAAGGCCGCCGCCCAGCGTCTGGCCGACCGGATCTCGGCGGTGTTCGTGCCGGTCGTCATCGCCCTCGCGCTGGGCACCCTGGGCTTCTGGCTCGGCAGCGGCGCGGGTCTGACCGCCGCGTTCACCGCCGCGGTGGCCGTGCTGATCATCGCCTGCCCGTGCGCGCTGGGCCTGGCCACCCCGACCGCCCTGATGGTCGGCACCGGCCGCGGCGCCCAGCTCGGCATCCTCATCAAGGGACCCGAGGTGCTGGAGACCACCCGCAAGGTCGACACCATCGTGCTGGACAAGACCGGCACCGTCACCACCGGGAAGATGACCTTGCTGACGGTGCACACCGCCGACGGCGAGGACGAGCGGGACGTGCTGCGGCTGGCCGGTGCGCTGGAGCACGCCTCCGAGCACCCCATCGCCCAGGCCGTGGCCGTCGGCGCCGCCGAACGCGTCGGCACCCTGCCCACCCCCGAGGACTTCGCCAACCTCCCGGGCCTCGGCGTCCAGGGCGTCGTCGACGGACACGCGGTCCTGGTGGGCCGCGAGAAGCTGCTCGGCATGGGGGCACCTCCCATGCCCGAAGGGCTATGGGGGAGGGCGATAGAGCTGCCCGCCGGCCTGGAGCGCGCCAAGGCGGCGGCCGAGGCCGCCGGCCGGACCGCCATAGTGGTGGCCTGGGACGGCCGGGCACGGGCAGTCCTCGAAGTCGCGGACGCGGTCAAGGACACCAGCCCCGAGGCCGTACGGCGGCTGCGCGCGCTGGGCCTGACCCCGATCCTGCTCACCGGCGACAACAAGGCGGTCGCGGAGTCCGTCGCGGCGGAGGTGGGCATCGACGAGGTGATCGCCGAGGTGATGCCGCAGGACAAGGTCGACGTGGTCAAGCGTCTTCAGGCCGAGGGCCGTTCGGTCGCCATGGTCGGGGACGGCGTCAACGACGCGGCCGCTCTGGCCCAGGCCGACCTGGGACTGGCGATGGGCACCGGCACGGACGCCGCCATCGAGGCCGGCGACCTGACCCTGGTCCGCGGCGACCTGCGGGCCGCGGCGGACGCCATCCGGCTCTCCCGCAAGACGCTGGGCACCATCAAGTCGAACCTGTTCTGGGCCTTCGCCTACAACGTGGCCGCCCTGCCGCTCGCCGCGGCCGGCCTGCTCAACCCGATGATCGCCGGCGCCGCGATGGCCTTCTCGTCGGTATTCGTCGTCGGCAACAGCCTGCGCCTGCGCGGCTTCCGCGCCGCCGACTGACGGTTCCGCTGGTGGGGCCCGCGCCGCGGCCCCACCAGCGGGCCCAAGTGCCCGTCACCGTGCGTACGTTCGCGCAGCGTTCTCCGCGGCCCGGCGCGGTGCGCGGCTCGCGCGACCGCCCGCCCGGGCGGCCCGTATCACGCGGCACATCCGTAAGGTGGCGGCCATGCCCCGACAGCCGTCCCTGCCAGGCCTCACGCCGGAAGCCGAGGCGCTCTACCGCGAGCTGCTGCGGTACGGGCCCGAAGCGGTCCCGCATCGCCGGATCCGGCCCGACGACGACCGCTTGGCCCGCCTCGAGGAGCTGGGCCTGGTCGAGCGGGGCGAGGACGGCGGCCTGCGCCCCCGGCCGCCCCGGCTCGCGCTGGAGAAGTGGGCGGCGGAACGGGAACTCGAAGCCGTACGGGCGCGGGAGGCCGCCGACCTCCTCGCCCAGCTGTACGCCGCCCGCACCGGAGCCGGTTCGCGGTTCGCGGAGGTGCTCGTGGGCGTGGAGGACGTCGTCGGCACCTTCGCGTCGATGCAGGCCGAGGCGCGCGACCAGGTACGGGCCTTCGACCGGGGCTCCTACCTCCAGCCGGAGGAGGTCGGCCCCAACCCCTGGCAGCTGCCCAGCATGGCGCGCGGGGTCGCCTACCGCGTCGTCTACGAGTCGAGCTTCCTGCAGACCGAGATCGGCATGCGTTCGCTGCGGGCGAGCATTTCGGCGGGCGAGGCCGCGCGGGCCTTCCCCGGGGTCCCCCTGAAGCTGATCATCTCCGACTCGGCGCGCGCCCTGATCTCCGTACCGCCCGAGGAGGGCAAGGAGGTGATGGCCCTGCTGGTCCACCCCTCGTTGCTGCTCGACGCCCTGGTCGAACTCTTTGAGGCGTTCTGGCGGTTGGCCGTGCCGGTCGGTGCGGCCAGCGGGGCCGAGGGCGCGGCCGTGGGGTCGGAGCCCAGCGCGGACACCCAACGGCTGCTCGCCCTGCTCAGCGCGGGCTTCACCGACGAGGCGATCGCGAGAGACCTCCAGGTGAGCGAGCGCACGGTGAACCGCCGGGTGGGCCGGCTCCAGGAGCTGCTGGGCGCGCGCACGCGATTCCAGCTCGGAGTCCAAGCGGCACGCAGGGGCTGGCTCTGACTCTGGCACGCCCGTTCGGGCGGATTGTCCCGGTATGCGGCGTCGATCGAAGTACGCACGGGTAAAGCCGTGGGGACCTCCGGCTCGGGTCACCTCTCGGGATCACACAAAGGACAGACACCGATGAAGCGCAAGTCCCTGCTTTCGTTCGCCCGCGTCGCCGCGACATCCGCCGCCGCCGTCGCCATCACGGTGATGGCCGCCGGTCCCGCGGCGGCCAACCCGTCCCTCGCCACCCGTCAGGGGTCCGAGGTCCAGTGGACCGCGCTGAGCGGCGAGACGAACACCGTCGACTTCGGGAACGTCGGGGGCCAGGTGCGCGTCAGCGACGGCGCCGGTGTCTTCGCCGGGCCTGGCTGCACCTCGGCCGGGCCGAACGCAGTGGACTGCGGGCCGGTCGCCGGCACCACCAGGTTCCGCCTCACCGGTGGCGACCAGAACGACCAGCTCAACATTCAGGACGCGCTGACGATCCCCTCGGACATCAACAGCGGTCCCGGACAGGACTCCATCGACGCCGCGAACGGCAGCGACCGGATCACCGACCCCGACGGCTGGCCGACGCTGCCGGCCGGGCTCACCGTCGCCGCCAAGGGCGGCAACGACATCGTGATCGTCCGGAACGGCGGCTTCGACCGGGTGCACTGCGGTACCGGCTTCGACACGGTCATCGCCGACCCGGCGGCCAGGGACTTCGTCGACCCCCTGACCTGCGAGCGGGTCATCCGTTACTGACGTTCCGTCGCACGGCGGGAAGCAGTCCCGACCCCGTCCGCCACCCCGGGCGCGGGTCGGCCCGTTCCCGCCGGGCTGTCTCAGGGGCGTCATCGCCCGTTCCCCTCGTCGGCGGTCCCGTCCTCGCAGGAGCGGAAGAAGTCGCCGCGCCGGATCGCGTAGGGACCGATGGCGAGGAGGTCGACGGGCGAGGAGCCGAAGCACTCCAGCGCGTCGCGCGGGTCGTCGACCATGGGCCGCCCGGCCGTGTTCAGGCTGGTGTTGACCACCACGGGCAGTCCGGTGAGCCGTTCGAACTCGGTGAGCATGCGGGCGACCAGGGGCTCGCCGACCGGGTCCACCGTCTGGATCCGGGCGGTGCCGTCGACATGTACGACGGCCGGGATGCGCTCGCGCCAATCCGCCGCCACGTCGTGGACGAACAGCATGTACGGGCTGGGCAGCGGGCCGTCGAAGATCTCCCGGGCCCGCCCGGCGAGCACCATCGGCGAGACCGGCCGGAACTGCTCCCGGCCCTTGATGTCGTTGAGCCGCTCCAGATTGCCCGCGTGACCGGGATGCGCCAGCAGCGACCGGTGTCCCAGCGCCCTGGGGCCGTACTCGGAGCGGCCCTGGAACCAGGCCACGATCGCGTTGTCCGCCAGTGCCCGGGCCACCGTCGCGGCGATGTCCGCCGGCCGGTCGAACGGCACGGCCGCCGTCTTCAGCCACGCTCCCAGCTCCGCGTCGGACCAGTCCCGGCCCAGATCGGCGCCGGTCATCGGCTCTGGCTCGTGCCCCCCGCCGGCGGCCAGCAGCAGCGCGCCGCCGAGCGCCGTGCCCGCGTCACCGGCGGCGGGCTGTACCCACACCCGGGAGAACGGACCCTCGCGGGCGATACGGGAGTTGGCGACGCAGTTCAGTGCGACGCCCCCGGCGAGGGTGAGCACACTGTCGTGCGTGCGTCCGTGCAGCCAGCGCGCCAGATCCAGCAGCGTCTCCTCCAGCACGGCCTGGGCGCCGGCCGCCACATCGGCGTGCTCCTGCGTCCACGCCTCGCCGGGCCGCCGGGGCGCGCACATCTCGTGCCAGGGCACCCCGGTCGCGCAGAACCCGCCGTTGCCGGTGGGGTGGATGTACCGGCGCAGCTCGGGCAGCATCCGCGGCGTGCCGTGCGACGCGAGGGCCATCACCTTGAACTCGTCGGAGGAGCGCAGGAATCCGAGGTGGGCGGTGAGTTCCTCGTAGACCAGCCCCAGCGAGTGCGGCAACTCCTGCGCGTGCAGCGGCTCCAGCCGGTTCCGGATGCGGCGGGCGGCGAGGTGCGAGGCGCGCTCCCCACGGCCGTCGAGGACGAGCACCGACGAGTTGCCCGCGTCGGGCGCGGCGAACGCGCTCGACGCGGCATGCGCCATGTGGTGCGGTACGAAGCGGACGATCTCCGGGTTCAGGCCCGGCAGCGCGGCTTCGAGGAAGCCGGGCGCCTCCCGGGCGTACGCCAGCCGCAGGTGGTCCCAGGGGTCGTCCAGACCCATGGTGTCCGCGGGCCGGGCGAGGGACGGGTCGAAGGAGTACGCCACGGCGTCGAGGTCCTGCGGGCGCAGGCCGGCCCGCTCCAGGCACCAGGCGGCGGCCTGTACCGGCAGCTCCCAGGCGGAGAACGGCACCGGCCGCTTGCCGTGCTTGCGCCGGGAGAAGCGTTCCTCCTCTGTGGCGGCGACAGTCCGGCCGTCGATGACGAGCGCGGCGGCGGGGTCGTGGAAGAGAGCGTTGATTCCGAGAATGCGCATGGGCGTCCCAGACCTTTCGGCGAATCGTGGTACGGCGACACGCTCGTGCGTCCTCGTGCCCGTGCCTGGTGCAGGCGGCGCGGAGGGGAGGAGACGCGGAGGCGTCGTC
Source organism: Streptomyces mabaensis (assembly GCF_053763515.1). Lineage (NCBI taxonomy): Bacteria > Bacillati > Actinomycetota > Actinomycetes > Kitasatosporales > Streptomycetaceae > Streptomyces > Streptomyces mabaensis. Next base: position 52,563 of record NZ_JBSOPZ010000005.1, on the reverse strand, counting down.
GGCCCGGACCGGGGGTACGGCCGCGTCAGGTGTCGCTCCGTACGTGCGCGGACGCTGTCTCCTTCCGTACGTGCGCGGATTGACAAACCCTTCGATCAGGCTCGGCCGAATCGGTGGCGGGGGCGCGGTGATGTCCGCCATTCGAGTCATTCACTGAGCCGTGTCGCTGTTGGGCCGAACGGGTGAGGGGCGCGAGGATGGAGGTATGCAGATGAAGCGTGCGGGCGAGGGGGTCCGGTGAGCAGGTACGACGTCACCGACGAACAGTGGGAAGGGCTCGCCCAGGTGGTTCCGCTGCGCAGCCGCAACGAATGGCCGTCCCGGGTGGACCACCACACCCTCCCCCAGGAGTACGCGGCCGAGCAGCGTCGCATGGTCGTCCTGCGGGTGCAGGTCTTCGCGGACGCCCGCGAGGTCGCCGAGTACCTCGTCGCCCAGATCCCGGTGCTGCTGGACCTGACCAGTGCCGACACCGAAGTAGCCAAACGGATCCTGGACTTCAGCAGCGGCGTCGTCTTCGGGCTCGGCAGCGGGATGCACCGGGTCGACCGGAACGTCTTCCTGCTGGCGCCGGCCGGCACGGAGGTCGAGGGCATCGCGGCCGCTGCCGTCCCCCGTTCGTAGGAAGGTCGTCCAGACGGAACGGTTCGCCACCTTTTGCGCTGCGTAGCGTCCGGTCCATGGACGCAACCCGTAAGCGCCCCGCGGTCACCGAACTGCGGCTGTCCGCCTTCAAGTCGCACCGCGGCGCCGCCTATCCGCTGGGCCCGGTCACCCTGTTCGCGGGGGCCAGCGGCAGCGGCAAGTCGAGTGCCCTGCAGGCGTACGAGGCGCTCGCGCGGCTCGGCTCGGGCGCCGCGCTCGGCGAGGTCTTCCCGGATCCGGGAGGGTGCGTGCCCGAGCGGGCGGGCGCCGACGCCCAGGGGCGGCGGGGATTCCGGATCGGCTGTACGGTCGACGGCCCGGCCGGAACCGTACGGCTTGACGTCGCCGTCCAGGCGGAGCCGGAACTCCGCATCGTCGGTGAACGGCTGACCGCCGACGGCCGGACGCTGCTGACGACGGCGCTGCGCGATCCCGGCCGCAGCAGTGTGCAGGCCGCGTGGCACACCGGCGGCGCGGTCGCCGTGACGCGGGCGCCGCTGCCCGACGACCGGCTCGGGACGGCGCTGCTGCCGCTGCGCGTCGCGGGCAGTACGGACGGGCAGCGGCAGGTGCTGGCCGCCGCCGAGCAGGCGGTGGTGGCCCTGCGGTCGGTCTTCGCGTGCGATCCCCAGCCCCGACGGATGCGGGAGCCGGTACCGGTCGGCGGCGGCCGGCTGCGCGGTGGCTGCGACAACCTGGCCGAGGTGCTGCGGCGCACCCGGACCGAGTGCGCCACCCGGCACGCGGCACTGATCACGGCGTTACGGGCCGGCTGCGCGGGGCCGGTGGACGACCTGACCGCGGAGGACCTGGCCGACGGGCGGGTACGGGCGGTGCTCGCCCGCGGCGTGCTGGGCAGCACCCCCGTGGAGCGGCTGGGCGAGGGGGAGTTGCGCTACCTCGCCCTGGCGCTGGTCCTGCTCACCGGGCCGGACGTGCTGGCGGTGGATCCGGCGGCGGAGCTGCTGCCGGCGCAGCAGGTGCTCACGGTGCTGGCCGACGGGCTCGACCGCTGTCTGGACGCGCGGCAGACCCGGGAACTGGTGCGGCTGGCGGTGATGTCGTGCGGGCGTGGCCACATCCGGCTGGTGGGGGCGGTGGGCGACGGGGACCGTGCCCGGGGGATGGCGGGCGTCTCAGTGGTAGACCTGGTGCCGTGACGGAGGCATCGGGAGAAGCGCGGGACCTGGCGGCACTGCAGCGCAGGCTGGCCGAATTCGCGGCGGCACGGGGCTGGCAGCCGTACCACACGCCCAAGAACCTGGCGGTGGCGCTGAGCGTGGAGGCGTCCGAACTGGTCGAGATCTTCCAGTGGCTGACCCCCGAGGAGTCGGCGCGGGTCATGGAGGAGCCGGAGACCGCGCACCGGGTGGCGGACGAGGTCGCCGACGTGCTGGCGTACCTGCTGCAGTTCTGTGAGGTGCTGGGGGTCGATGTGCTGGCGGCGCTGTCGGCCAAGATCGACCGGAATGAGCTGCGGTTCCCGGTGTCCGCGGCGTCGTCGCCAACGTCGCCATCGTCCCCGGGCATGGATCGTCACTCTTCGGAGTGATGAAGTTATCCCAAACCGCTCTGGTGTCCACAGATTTCCGAATACCCCTGGCTTTCCGGGCCGCTTGCCTTCACTCTGGGTAGTGGAAGCGGTACTGGGAGAAGTCGTACGGACGGGGGATCGCGCATGGATGCGGTGCGGCTTATCAGGGCCGGGCGGCTCGCTCTGGCGCAGAGCCGGGGGGCGCTGGACATCGTGGCCGAGGCCTGGCAGGCGCAGGCCCTCGCTCAGGCGATCGGCGGCCAACTGGCCCTCGTCGGCCCGCCGGAGCTGAGGGTCGAGGCCCGCGGGCTCAGCGAGTCCGGCGGGCGCGGCTGCGGGGTGCTGGACCACCTGGTGCTGCGGGCCGGGGGGATCCGGGCGGCGCAGCTCTCCGAAGTGTCCGATGCGCGCGAGGCGTTACTCGGGCTCGGCGGGCTGCTCGGGGAGGTGAGCATCGCGCTGGTCGGGGTCGCGTGCGCCACGGACGACGAGGGCCTGTACTGGCAGTGCATAGAGGCGATCGACGCCGCCGACGAATCGAGTGACCGGGTGCACGCGATGCTCCGAAGACTCACGCTGCGGGACACGGCGCGGGAGCAGGGCAGCACCCCGGGCGCGGCCCGCGACACGACGGCGGGGGCGTCATGATGGATGCATGGATCTGCTCGGGCTCGGGTCGGACCAGGGCGCTGTCATCCTCGACGGTGGTCTGTCGAACCAGCTGGAGGCGCAGGGCTGCGACCTCTCCGACGCCCTGTGGTCCGCCCGGCTGCTCGCCGACGACCCGGCACAGATCGAGGCGGCGCACCGCGCCTATGTCCGGGCGGGCGCGCAGGTCCTCATCACCTCCAGCTACCAGGCCAGTTACGAGGGATTCGCGCGGCGGGGCACCGGGCGCAAGGAGGCCGAGGAGCTGCTGTGGCGCAGTGTGACGCTGGCGAGGCGCGCCGCCGGCACGGCGCCGGACCGTGCGGTCTGGGTGGCGGCTTCGGTGGGGCCCTATGGGGCGGTACTCGCCGACGGCAGTGAATACCGCGGGCGGTACGGGCTGACCGTGGGGGAGTTGGAGCGTTTTCACCGGCCCAGGATCGAGGCTCTGGCCGCCGCCGAGCCCGATGTCCTCGCCCTGGAGACGGTGCCGGACGCGGACGAGGCGGAGGCGATGCTGCGGGCGGCGGAGGGGTGCGGGGTGCCGGTCTGGCTCTCGTACAGCATCAGCGGCGGTACGACGAGGGCCGGGCAGCCCCTGGACCGGGCGCTGGCGCTCGTGGCCGGGGTGGACCAGGTCATCGCCGCGGGGATCAACTGCTGTGAGCCACGGGATGCGGACGAGGCGGTGGCCGTGGCGGCCGAGGTGACCGGCAAGCCGGTCGTCGTCTATCCGAACAGCGGGGAGGAGTGGGATGCACGAGCGAGGTCCTGGCACGGCCCGGTCACGTTCGACGCGGCGCGGGTGAGCCGGTGGCAGGCGGCCGGCGCCCGCCTGGTCGGAGGCTGCTGCCGGGTGGGGCCCGGGCAGATCGCGGAGCTGGCGCGGGCGAGGAGGTGACGAAAATGCCTGGTCGGCGGGGGCGGGCCGGACGATACTCGGACGTGTGTTCCTGACGATCAGTACCACCGGTACCCCAGAGCGACCCGCGACCGATCTCGGCTTCCTGCTGCACAAGCATCCCGACAAGGCGCAGGCGTTCTCCACCTCGCACGGCACGGCGCACGTCCTCTACCCCGAGGCGTCCCCCGAGCGCTGCACCGCCGCGCTGCTGCTGGAGGTGGATCCGGTGGCGCTCGTCCGGCGCGGCAAGGGCAAGGGCCGCTCGGGCGCGCCCGATGCGGCGCTCGCGCAGTATGTGAACGACCGGCCGTACGCCGCGTCCTCACTGCTCGCCGTCGCGCTCAGCAGCGTCTTCTCCAGCGCTATGAAGGGCCAGTGCCACGCCCGTCCGGGCCTGCCGGAGCAGCCGCTGCCGCTGCGGATCGAGGTGCCCGCCCTGCCGGCCCGCGGCGGCGCGGACCTGGTCAGGGCGCTCTTCGGGCCGCTCGGCTGGGCGACGGTGGACGCCGAGCCGGTCGTGCTGGACGAGCAGTTCCCGGAGTGGGGTGACTCGCGGTACGTACGGCTCGTACTGGAAGGCGAGCTGCGGCTCGCCGACGCGCTGCGGCACCTCTACGTGCTGCTGCCGGTGCTCGACGATGCCAAGCACTACTGGGTCGCCCCCGACGAGGTCGACAAGCTGCTGCGTGCCGGTGACGGCTGGCTCGCGGACCACCCCGAACAGCAGCTCATCACCAGCCGCTTCCTGTCCCGCCGCTGGGGACTGACCCGTGAGGCGCGGGAGCGGCTGGAGCTGCTGCGCCTGGCCGAGGCCGACGACACCGAGGTCGAGGACATCGACAACGCCGTCGACGAGACGACCGACACGGAGGAGCGGCCCGTGCCGCTCGCCGTGCAGCGACGCGAGGCCATCCTCCAGGCGCTGCGTGCGGCGGGCGCGAGCCGGGTGCTCGACCTGGGCTGCGGGCAGGGGCAGTTGGTGCAGGCCCTGCTGAAGGACGTCCGGTTCACCGAGATCGTCGGTGTGGACGTCTCGATGCGGGCCCTCACCGTCGCCGCCCGGCGGCTGAAGCTCGACCGGATGGGCGAGCGGCAGGCCGAGCGGGTCTCGCTCCTGCAGGGCTCGCTCGCGTACACCGACAAGCGGCTGAAGGGGTACGACGCCGCGGTGCTCAGCGAGGTCATCGAGCACCTCGACCTGCCGCGGCTGCCTGCCCTGGAGTACGCGGTGTTCGGCTCCGCGCGCCCGCGAACCGTGGTCGTGACGACGCCGAACGTCGAGTACAACGTCCGCTGGGAGAGTCTGCCCGCCGGACACGTCCGGCACAGCGACCACCGCTTCGAGTGGACGCGGGCGGAGTTCCGCCAGTGGGCGGAATCCGTCGCGCGGCGGCACGGGTACGGCGTGGAGTTCGTGCCCGTCGGACCCGACGACCCCGAGGTCGGGCCGCCCACCCAGATGGCCGTCTTCAGCAGCGAAGCGGCCACGACGACTACCACGACCACCACGACCACGAAGGAGGAGAAGGCCGCATGACCAGCCCGAGCAAGCGCACTCTCGCCGTGACCGACCTGTCCCTCGTGGTCCTGATCGGCGCCACCGGTTCCGGCAAGTCCACCTTCGCCCGCACGCATTTCAAGCCCACCGAGGTCATCTCGTCGGACTTCTGCCGCGGCCTCGTCGCCGACGACGAGAACGACCAGAGCGCCAGCCGGGACGCCTTCGACGTCCTGCACTACATCGCGGGCAAGCGTCTGGCCGCGGGGCGGCTGACCGTGGTCGACGCGACCAGCGTTCAGTCCGAGAGCCGCAAGCAGCTGGTCCAACTGGCCCGCCAGTACGACGTGCTGCCCATCGCGATCGTCCTCGACATCCCCGAGGAGGTGTGCGCCGAGCGCAACGCAGCGCGTCCGGACCGGGCCGGCATGCCCCGGCACGTCATCCAGCGCCACCGCCGCGAACTGCGCCGTTCGCTGCGCGGGCTGGAGCGCGAGGGCTTCCGCAAGGTGCACATCCTGCGCAGTGTGGAGGAGGCCGAGAACGCCGAGATCGTCATCGAGCGCCGGTTCAACGACCTGACGCACCTCACCGGCCCGTTCGACATCATCGGTGACATCCACGGCTGCCGGTCCGAGCTGGAGACCCTGCTCGCCAAGCTGGGGTACGTCGACGGGGCGCACCCCGACGGCCGCACCGCCGTCTTCGTCGGCGACCTCGTCGACCGCGGACCCGACAGCCCCGGCGTCCTGCGCCGGGTCATGTCCATGGTCTCCTCCGGCAACGCCCTGTGCGTACCGGGGAACCACGAGAACAAGCTCGGCCGTTACCTCAAGGGCAAGAAGGTCCAGCACACGCACGGACTCGCCGAGACCATCGAGCAGCTGGAGAAGGAGGACGACACCTTCCGAGCGCAGGTGCGCGAGTTCATCGACGGACTCGTCAGCCACTACGTCCTCGACGGCGGCAAGCTCGTCGTCTGCCACGCCGGGCTGCCCGAGAAGTACCACGGCCGTACCTCCGGCCGGGTCCGCTCGCACGCGCTGTACGGCGACACGACCGGCGAGACCGACGAGTTCGGCCTGCCCGTGCGCTACCCGTGGGCCGAGGACTACCGCGGCCGCGCCGCAGTGGTCTACGGGCACACCCCCGTGCCGAACACCTCGTGGATCAACAACACCATCTGCCTGGACACCGGGGCGGTGTTCGGCGGAAAGATGACCGCGTTGCGCTGGCCGGAGCGCGAACTCGTCGACGTACCGGCCGAGAAGGTCTGGTACGAGCCGGTCAGGCCGCTCGTCACCGAGGCCCCGGGCGGACATGACGGCCGTCCGCTGGACCTCGCCGATGTGCACGGCCGACGGATCGTCGAGACCCGCCACATGGGCCGGGTCGCCGTCCGCGAGGAGAACGCCGCCGCCGCGCTGGAGGTGATGAGCCGGTTCGCGGTGGACCCGCGCCTGCTCGCCTACTTGCCGCCGACCATGGCACCGACCGGGACCTCGGAGATCGAAGGCTACCTGGAGCACCCGGCCGAGGCGTTCGCCACCTACCGGGCCGACGGTGTCGCGAAGGTCGTGTGCGAGGAGAAGCACATGGGCTCTCGGGCCGTGGCGCTGGTCTGCCGCGACGCGGACGTGGCGCGCGAGCGCTTCGGGGTCGGGGGCACCTCCCACGCCGAAGGCAGTGGGGGAGGACCCACGGGCGCTCTGCACACCCGCACCGGCCGGCCCTTCTTCGACGACTCCCAGGTCACCGAGGAGCTCCTCGGCCGGCTGCGCACGGCCGTCACCGCGGCCGGGCTCTGGGAGGAGCTCGGCACGGACTGGCTGCTCCTGGACGCGGAGCTGATGCCCTGGTCGCTCAAGGCCTCCGGCCTGCTGCGCAAGCAGTACGCGGCGGTGGGCGCGGCCTCCGGCGCCGTGTTCCCCGGGGCCCTCGCCGCGCTGGAGGCCGCGGCGGCCCGCGGTGTCGCGGCCGAGGAGCTGCTCGGCCGGCAGCGCGAACGCGCCGCGGACGCCGCCCGGTTCACCGAGGCGTACCGGCGGTACTGCTGGAGCACCGAGGGCCTGGACGGCGTGCGCCTCGCGCCCTTCCAGCTGCTCGCCGCGCAGGGCCGCAGCCTGGCCGCCGTACCGCACGACGAGCAGCTGGCCTGGCTGGACCGGCTGGTGGAGCACGACCCCACCGGGCTGTTGCAGACCACCCGGCGTCTCGTCGTCGACACCGGTGACGAGGAGTCGGTCCGGGCCGGCACCGACTGGTGGCTGGAGATGACCGGCCGCGGCGGCGAGGGCATGGTGGTCAAGCCGCTCCAGGCGCTCGTGCGCACCGAGCAGGGCCGGCTGGTCCAGCCGGGCATCAAGGTGCGCGGCCGGGAGTACCTGCGGATCATCTACGGTCCCGAGTACACCCGTCCGGACAACCTCGCCCGGCTGCGCAACCGGTTCCTGGGCCACAAGCGCTCGCTCGCGCTGCGCGAGTACGCGCTGGGCCTGGAGGCCCTGGACCGGCTGGCCGACGGGGAGCCGCTGTGGCGCGTCCACGAGGCGGTCTTCGCCGTACTGGCCCTGGAGTCGGAGCCGGTGGACCCACGGCTCTGACGCTGTTCCGCGCGCGGGCACTGCGCCAGATGGGGGAAAGTTGCGGGGGTCCGGGCCGCCCGGGGCCATGGGCTCGTTCATCCAGGACAGCGGGGATCCGTAATTCCTGGAAGGGACGGAGTGCAGTATGAAGATGACCGCGCGCGGGAGCCTCACGGCGTTGATGACGTGCATGGCCGCGGCGGTGGCGGCATCGCCCGCCACCGCCGGCGAGCACGTGCCGATCACGGTGCCGCTGCAGGCGCTCGAAACGCCGCTCGGCATGGCCGCGCCGGAGCTGAGCACCGGCGTACCGGTACCGGTGGCCGGGGCGCCTGCCGCGCCGCGTCACCGGCCCGGCCGGCTGCTGCCGGAGGGCGCCCTTCCGCGGCTGCCGGTGTCCACCGAACTGGCCCCGACCCTGGTCGAGGCCCCGGTGCCGAGCCTGCTCGGACCGGCCGAGGCCGCCACGGCACGTCTCGCGACACCGCCGTCCGAACTGCGGGCGCAGGGTCCCGGCGCGTCCCTGGACGCACCGCTGTCGGCTCCGCGCGCGGAGAACTTCGGCCTCCCCGACCTGGTCGGGCCGCAGGCGGCCCTGCTGACCCCGGCCCTGCGCGGCCAGGCCAACGGCGTCCTGGGCCTCGCCTAGGGTCTGCCCGGCAAGCTCGGCCGAGCAGGACCTGGCCCACGGTCGGCCCACCGCCGGCCCGCATTCCGGTCGGGCCACGCGCCGCCGGGCGCCCGGCCGTCCCGGCCGCCTTTCCCGCCCACAGCCGCTGGGCGGGAAAGGTGCCGAGTTCGACCACTGGATCGTGCCGTCTCTGGGAACGTGTCCCTCATGGGATTCCATGTCGACTCCGAGGCCGGGCGGCTGCGCCGCGTCATCCTCCACCGGCCCGATCTGGAGCTGAAGCGGCTCACGCCCAGCAACAAGGACTCACTGCTCTTCGACGACGTCCTCTGGGTGCGCCGCGCCCGTCAGGAGCACGACGGCTTCGCCGACGTGCTGCGCGACCGGGGCGTGGAGGTGCACCTCTTCGGCGACCTGCTGCGCGAGGCGCTGGAGGTCCACGAGGCCCGCAAGCTCGTCCTCGACCGGGTCTTCGACGAGAAGGAGTACGGGCCGCTGGCCACCGACCATCTGCGGGCCGCCTTCGACGAGCTGCCGTCCGCCGAGCTGGTCGAGGCCCTGGTCGGCGGGATGACCAAGAGGGAGTTCCTGGAGCGCCACCCCGAGCCCACGTCCGTGCGGTTCCATGTGATGGATCTGGACGACTTCCTGCTCGGACCGCTGCCCAACCACCTCTTCACCCGGGACACCTCGGCCTGGATCTACGACGGCGTCTCGATCAACGCGATGCGCTGGCCGGCCCGGCAGCGGGAGACGGTGCACTTCGAGGCGATCTACCGCCACCATCCGCTCTTCACCGGTTCAGGGGCCTTCCACCACTGGTCGGAGGGCCTGTCCGACTACCCCTCCACCATCGAGGGCGGCGACGTCCTGGTCATCGGCCGGGGCGCGGTCCTGATCGGGATGAGCGAGCGCACCACCCCGCAGGCGGTCGAGATGCTGGCGCGCGGCCTCTTCGCGGCCGGCTCCGCGCAGACGATCGTGGCGCTGGACATGCCGAAACGGCGGGCGCTGATGCACCTGGACACCGTGATGACGATGGTCGACGGCGACACCTTCACCCAGTACGCGGGGCTGGGCATGCTCCGCTCGTACACGATCGAACCGGGCGGCGCCGGGCAGGAACTGAAGGTCACCGACCACCCGCCCGAGCACATGCACCGCGCCATCGCCGCCGCGCTCGGCCTGGACTCGATCCGGGTCCTGACGGCGACGCAGGACGTGCACGCGGCGGAGCGCGAGCAGTGGGACGACGGCTGCAACGTGCTGGCGGTCGAGCCCGGCGTGGTCGTGGCGTACGAGCGCAATGTGACCACCAACACGCACCTGCGGAAGGAGGGCATCGAGGTCATCGAGATCCGGGGCAGCGAACTGGGCCGGGGGCGGGGCGGCCCGCGGTGCATGAGCTGTCCGGTCGAACGCGACGCCGTATAGCCACCCCGCACAGCCACCCGGTAGGTCGGCCCGTATGTCGGCCCGTATGTCGCCCCCGCCACAATTCTGTATATCAATGCAGTGTGTCGTATAGACTTCCATGGTCCTCGTACACGTGACCTAGGAGCGCCCCCATGGCGACCGACCTCGCAGGCCGCAGCTTCCTCAAGGAGCTGGACTTCACCGCCGCCGAGTTCCGCAGCCTGATCGAACTCTCCGCAGAACTCAAGGCGGCCAAGCGGGCGAGTGCCGAGGTTCAGCGGCTACGGGGCCGGAACATCGCGCTGATCTTCGAGAAGACCTCCACACGCACCCGCTGCGCCTTCGAGGTCGCCGCCGCCGACCAGGGCGCCTCGACCACGTATCTCGACCCCTCGGGCTCCCAGATCGGGCACAAGGAGTCGGTGAAGGACACCGCACGTGTGCTCGGCCGGATGTTCGACGGCATCGAGTACCGCGGGGACAGCCAGGACGCCGTCGAGGAGCTGGCCGCGTACGCCGGAGTCCCGGTCTTCAACGGGCTGACCGACGACTGGCACCCCACCCAGATGCTCGCCGACGTGCTCACCATGACCGAGCACACCGACAAGCCGCTGGAGCGGATCGCCTTCGCCTACCTCGGTGACGCGCGCTTCAACATGGGCAATTCCTACCTGGTCACCGGCGCGCTGCTGGGTATGGACGTACGGATCGTGGCCCCCAAGTCCTACTGGCCGGCCGAGGAGATCGTCACCCTGGCCCGCGAGGCCGGGGAGGCGAGCGGCGCCCGGATCACCCTCACCGAGGACGTCGCCGAAGGCGTGGCCGGCGCGGACTTCGTCGCCACCGACGTGTGGGTGTCGATGGGGGAGCCCAAGGACGTCTGGGACGAGCGCATCAAGGCCCTCGCGCCGTACGCCGTCACCATGGACGTGCTGCGCGCCACCGGGAACGACGCGGTGAAGTTCCTGCACTGCCTGCCGGCGTTCCACGATCTCGGCACCGCGGTCGGCCGGGAGATCCACGAGCGGCATGGCCTGACCTCGCTCGAGGTGACGGACGAGGTCTTCGAGTCCGCGCACTCGGTCGTCTTCGACGAGGCCGAGAACCGGCTGCACACCATCAAGGCCGTCATGGTCGCGACGATGGCGGGCCCTGCCCCGGTCGCCGCTACGGACACCCCCTAGCTCAGGCAGCTCAGGCCGGCTGCGGCCGTGCCGGCAGCGTGAACCAGACCGCCTTGCCGCGAGCGGTGCGGCGGTGTCCGCAGGCCGAGCTGAGGGTGCGGATCAGCAGCAGCCCCCGGCCGTGCTCCTGCCAGGGGTCGGGTGTCGCGTCCGGCGGCGGGGGAGTGGTGAGGTCACCCGGCGGCTGCGGGTCGTCGTCGTGCACCTCGACCTGGCAGCCCGACGGCAGCATCTCGACCACCAGCCCGATGGGGGTGTCGCCCGCGGTGTGCTCCACCGCGTTGGCGACCAGCTCGGCCGTGAGCAGCTCCGCCGTGTCGCTGTCCGCCGGCGTCTCGACGTCCGCCAGCACCGTACGGACCAGGGCACGGGCGAGCGGCACCGCTGCGGTGGTGTGCGGCAGGGTGATGCGCCACGCGGCCGGGCCGGTTGTCGGGTCGGGCAAGGCGGGTCCTTCGACGGGTCTTCGACGCGGTTCTTCGACGTGGTCCTTCGACGTCAAGAAATGCTGCGTTCAACCATACGGAGCGCGCTCCCCGGCCCCGCGCCGGGGTACGCGTCGCCCTCTTATCGCGCACTCGTGACGGCGGTCACGAAGCAGTGATACGGTTTCCGGAGTCTTCCGACGAAGGAGGCCGCACCGCCATGAGCCCCTTTACCGGCTCCACGCCCCGCACCGAAGAGTGGCGTCACCTGCGGCTCACCAGGCACAACGGCGTCGCGACCGTCACCCTCGCCCGTCCCGAGAAGCTCAACGCCCTCACCTTCGGCGCCTACGCCGATCTGCGCGATCTGATCGCTGAACTGTCCCGCGAGCGGTCCGTACGGGCCCTGGTGCTCGGCGGCGAAGGGCGCGGCTTCTGCTCGGGCGGCGACGTCGACGAGATCATCGGCGCCACACTCGCGATGGACACCGCCCAGCTCCTCGACTTCAACCGGATGACCGGTCAGGTCGTACGGGCGCTGCGCGAGTGCCCCTTCCCCGTGATCGCCGCGGTCCACGGCGTCGCCGCGGGAGCCGGCGCCGTCCTCGCCCTGGCCGCGGACTTCCGTGTCGCCGACCCCAGCGCCCGCTTCGCGTTCCTCTTCACCCGGGTCGGGCTCTCCGGCGGCGACATGGGAGCCGCCTATCTGCTGCCGCGCGTCGTCGGTCTCGGCCACGCCACCCGCCTGCTCATGCTCGGCGAACCGGTACGCGCCCCCGAGGCCGAGCGGATCGGCCTGATCAGCGAGCTGGTGGACGAGGGGGACACCGACAGCCGCGCCGCCGAACTCGCCCGCCGGCTCGCGGACGGGCCGGCCCTGGCGTACGCACAGACCAAGGCGCTGCTCACCGCCGAACTCGACATGCCGCTGGCCGCCGCCGTGGAGCTGGACGCCGCGACCCAGGCGCTGCTGATGAACGGCGAGGACTACGCCGAATTCCACGCCGCCTTCACCGAGAAACGGCCGCCCAAGTGGCAGGGCAGGTAGCCGTGCCCCCGGGCGAGGCCCTGCGGGTCGCCGTCATCGGCGGCGGGCCGGGCGGCCTCTACGCGGCCGCCCTCCTCAAACGCCTCGGCCCCGGGCGCGACATCACCGTCTGGGAGCGCAACGCCCCCGACGACACCTTCGGCTTCGGCGTCGTCCTGTCCGACGAGACCCTCGGCGGCATCCAGCACGCCGACCCGGCCGTCTACCGCGCCCTCCAGGACGAGTTCGTACGCTGGGACGACATCGACGTCGTGCACCGCGGCCGGACCCTCACCTCCGGCGGCCACGGTTTCGCGGCCCTCGGCCGGCGCCGGCTGCTGGAGATCCTGCACGCCCGCTGCCGCTCGCTCGGCGTACACCTGCGCTTCCGGGCGCCGGCGCCGCCCGCCGCCGAACTCGCCACGGAGTACGACCTGGTGATCGCGGCCGACGGCGTGCACAGTCCCACCCGCCAGGCGCACGCCGACGCCTTCGCGCCCCGCGTCACCACCCACCGCTGCCGCTACATCTGGCTCGCCGCCGACTTCGCGTTCGACGCGTTCCGCTTCGAGATCGCCGAGACGGAACACGGCGTGATGCAACTGCACGGCTACCCGTACGGCCCCGGCTCCTCCACCGTCATCATCGAGATGCGCGAGGAGGTCTGGCGGGCCGCCGGACTCGACGAATGCGACGAGCAGCAGTCCGCCGAGCGCTGTGCCAAGATCTTCGCCGAAGCGCTCGGCGGCCGCCCGCTGCGCGGCAACAACTCGGCCTGGACCGCCTTCCGGACCGTCGTCAACGGCAGCTGGTCGTACGGCAACACGGTGCTGCTCGGCGACGCAGCCCACACCGCCCACTTCTCCATCGGCTCCGGCACCAAACTGGCCGTCGAGGACGCCCTCGCGCTGGCCGCCTGCATCCAGGAACAGCCCGGTCTGCCCGCCGCCCTCGCCGCGTACGAGACCGAGCGCCGGCCGGTCGTCGAGTCGACCCAGCGGGCGGCCGCCGCCAGTCTGCGATGGTTCGAGGACATCTCCACGTATCTCGACCAGCCCGCCCGCCAGTTCGCCTTCAACCTCCTCACCCGAAGCCGTCGCGTCACCCACGACAACCTGCGGCTGCGCGACCCCGCCTTCACCGGGGCCGTCGAGCGGGACTTCGGCGGCCCGCCCGGCACCCCGCCGATGTTCACCCCGTTCCGGCTGCGCGGACTGACCCTGCGCAACCGGGTCGTCGTCTCGCCCATGGACATGTACCGCGCCGAGGACGGAGTCCCCGGCGACTTCCACCTCGTCCACCTCGGCGCCCGGGCCCTCGGCGGCGCCGGCCTGGTGATGACCGAGATGGTGTGCGTCAGCCCGGAAGGCCGCATCACCCCCGGCTGCGCCGGTCTCTACACCTCCGAACAGGCGGCCGCCTGGCAGCGGATCACCGCGTTCGTCCACCAGCAGTCACCGGGCACGGCGATCGGCGTCCAGCTCGGCCACTCCGGCCGCAAGGGCTCGACCCGGCTGATGTGGGAAGGCATCGACCAGCCACTGGACGACGGCAACTGGCCGCTGTCCGCCGCCTCCGCGATCCCGTACCAGGCCGGAGTCAGCCAGACCCCGCACGCGCTCGACCGGGACGGGCTCACCCGGATCCGCGAACAGTTCGCCGCCGCCACCCGGCGGGCCGCCCGCTGCGGCTTCGACCTTCTCGAACTCCACTGCGCGCACGGCTACCTGCTCTCCGGCTTCCTCTCCCCGCTCACCAACCGGCGCACCGACGCGTACGGCGGCCCGCTGGAGAACCGGCTGCGCTTCCCCCTCGAAGTCTTCGACGCGGTACGGGCCGTCTGGCCGGCCGACCGGCCGATGACCGTCCGGATCTCCGCCACCGACTGGGCGGCCGGCGGAACCACCGCCGAGGACGCCGTGCGGATCGCCCGCGCCTTCGCCGCGCACGGGGCCGACGCGATCGACGTCTCCACAGGCCAGGTCGTGCCGGACGAGCGCCCGGAGTACGGCCGCTCGTACCAGACCCCGTACGCCGACCGGATTCGCAACACCCTCCGCGTCCCCGTCATCGCCGTCGGCGCCATCTCCTCCTGGGACGACGTCAACTCCCTGCTGCTGGCGGGCCGCGCGGACCTGTGCGCGCTGGCGCGCCCGCACCTGTACGACCCCCACTGGACCCTGCACGCCGCGGCCGACCAGAACTACACCGGCCCGGGCGCCCCCTGGCCTCTCCCGTACCGCGCGGGCAGCCGCACACCCCCGACGGGCCGCACGGACGGACCCAAGCCGCGGCTCACTCTCACGTGAGGGTGAGCCAGTCCGCCACCGGCCGGTAGCCGATCCGCCGGTAGACGCCGTTACTGGTGGGGTTGGCGAGGTCCGTGAAGAGCAGCACCTCGTCCGCGCCCGCCGCCCGCGCCGTGCGGCTCACCTCCGCGGTGACCGCCGCCGCGTAGCCGTGGCCGCGGTGCTCGGCGGGCGTGTACACCGACGCGATACGGACCGTGCCCCCCGCGGTGGGAGCGGCACCGGCCAGGGACACGGGTCGGCCGTCGGCCTCCCAGAACGTCAGACCGCCGTACCCGAGGCGGTCCTCGACCGCGGACTCGGCGGTGGCGGGCGACTGACCGGTGTCGCGGGCGAAGGCCCGCAGCCAGTCCACCAGCAGCTCGCGGTCGGCCGCCGCGGCCACCCGGGCGCGGCCCGCCGGCGCCGGGTCGGGCGGGGTCAGCCGGCCGAGGCGGTAGAGCCGCTGCTCCATGGCGGTCGTGAGGGTCTCCCCGGTGTGCTCACGCCAGGCGGCGGCCAGGCCTTCGGCCGTCGTGCGCTCCGCGTTGAACCCCGGAGCTCCCTGCGCGCGCAGTGCCGTGACGAGCGGAGCCAGCGACTCGGGCGGCACGGCTCCGACCAGCACCGGATGCGGAGGCGTCCACACCACCGCGCCCGCCACCGCGCCGTCCGGCCCGCGCCACCAGCCGAAGAGCGGTACGGCCTCGCCGTAGGCGTGCGGGCCCCGCCGCTCCAGGGCGGCGGCCACGGTCAGCAGCAGCGTGTGCCGCACCGGGCGGGCGGCCACGGTCGCGCCGGCCACCGCCAGGTACTCGGCGAGGTCATCGGTGAACGTCCAGGTCATGCCCCATGATGACGAGGCCGGGCCCGGACGGCACCCGAATTCCGGACCAGCGCCGCTCCGCCCGCCGCTCAGGCCCGGCGGCCACGCGAAGCGCCCGCGCCGGGTGTCACGACCGGGCGAACTCCGCGCCCGCCTCCCGCAGCCGCGCATGCAGCTCACCGAAGACGGCCGCCGAGCGGCCTCCCGGCCAGCCCGCCGGCAGCAGCTCGGCCGGCAGGCCGGGGTCCGCGTAGGGCAGCTGCCGCCAGGAGTCCAGCGCGCGCAGGTAGTCCCGGTAGGCGTCCTGCGGGGTGACCGCCCGCCCCGCCTGCCAGGCGCGCAGCACCGGCTCATGGAGGTCCAGGAACTGCTCGTGCTGTTTGGCGATCGCGGTGAGGTCCCACCAGCGGGCCACCGCCTCGGCCGTCGGCGAGAAGCCCAGATGGTGCCCGCGGAAGAGGTCCACATACGGGTCGAGGTGCAGCCGCTCCAGGGTGTGCCGCGTCTCGTCGTACAGCCGCGCCGGCGCGATCCACACGCCCGGCGCCGCCGTCCCGAAGCCCAGCCGGGCCAGCCGGGAGCGCAGCAGGTGCCGCTTGTGTCGCTCCTGCTCCGGTACGGAGAAGACGGCGAGCACCCACCCGTCGTCGAGCCGCGGGGCCGGCGGCTCGTAGATGCGCCGGTCGCCGTCGTCCAGCAGCTGGCGGGCCTCGGCGGACAGGGCGTAGCCGGCCGCCCCCTCCTCCGTACGGCCCGGGACGAGGAAACCGCGGCGCTTGAGCCGGGAGACGGAGGAGCGTACGGACGGCGCGTCGACCCCCACCGCCCCCAGCAGCCGGACGAGGGCGGCCACCGGCACGGAGCCCGCGGACTCGCGTCCGTAGGCGCCGTAGTAGGTGACGATCAGGGATCGCGGGGTGTGCTGCTCGGCCACCAGATCACTCTAGATCGCGCAGCCGGAAGCGTTGCAGTTTCCCGGTGGCGGTGCGCGGCAGGGCGCTCAGGAAGACGAACGCGCGCGGGCATTTGTGCGGGGCGAGCTCCGACCGCATGAACTCGCGCAGGCTCTCGGCCGACTGCTCCGCGCCCTCCCGCAGCACCGTGTACGCGACCACGATCTGGCCCCGCCGCTCGTCGGGCCGCCCGACCACCGCCGCCTCCACCACATCGGGGTGCCGCAGCAGTGCCTCCTCGACCTCCGGTCCCGCGATGTTGTAGCCGGCCGAGATGATCATGTCGTCGGCGCGGGCCACGTAGCGGAAGTATCCGTCCGGCTCGCGCACGTAGGTGTCACCGGTGACATTCCAGCCGTCGCGTACGTACTCGCGCTGGCGCGGGTCCGCCAGATAGCGGCAGCCGACCGGCCCCCGCACCGCGAGCAGTCCCGGCTCCCCGTCCGGCACCGTCCGGCCGACCCCATCGACCACGCGCGCTTCCCAGCCGGGCACCGGAAGGCCGGTCGTCCCCGGCCGGATCGCCTCGTCCGCGGCCGAGATGAAGATGTGCAGCAGCTCGGTGGCGCCGATGCCGTTGATGATGCGGAGCCCGGTGCGCTCGTGCCAGCCCTGCCAGGTGGCGGCGGGCAGGTTCTCGCCCGCCGACACACAGCGCCGCAGCGCGCCGAGGTCGTACTGGCCGTCGGTGCGGCCCAGCTCGTCCAGCATCGCGCGATATGCCGTCGGCGCTGTGAACAGCACCGAGACGCGGTGCTCCGCGAGGGCCGGCAGCAGTTGCCGGGGCCCGGCCTGTTCGAGCAGCAGCGCGGAGGCGCCCACCCGCATCGGGAAGATCACCAGACCGCCGAGCCCGAAGGTGAAGCCGAGCGGCGGGCTTCCGGCGAACACGTCGTCGGGACCGGGGCGCAGTACCTCCCGGGAGAAGGTGTCGGCCACGGCCAGCACATCGCGGTGGAAGTGCATGCACCCCTTGGGGCGGCCCGTGGTCCCGGAGGTGAAGGCGATCAGCGCGACGTCGTCGGCCGAGGTCCGCACGGCCGGGTACCGGTCGGGCTTGTCCGCCGCCAGCCGCAGCAGGTCCTCCGGCGCGTCTCCGCCGTACGCGGTGATGCGCAGCCCCGGGACCTCCGCCTTCGCCAGGTCGTCGACCGTCCCGATGTCACACAGCGCATGGCCGACCCGGGCGATCTCGCAGATCGTGGCCAGCTCGCCCGCGCGCTGCTGCGCCAATACGGTGACGGCCACCCCGCCCGCCTTCATCACCGCGAGCCAGCAGGCGGCGAGCCAGGGAGTGGTGGGGCCGCGCAGGAGCACCCGGTTGCCCGGCACCACGCCCAGGTCGGAGGTCAGCACATGCGCGATCCGGTCGACGTGGTCCCGCAGCTCTCCGTACGTCCAGACCGGGCCGGTGGCGGTACGGAACACGGGCCGCTCGGCGCCGAACCGTTCGACCGTACGGTCCAGCAGTTCGGCCCCGCAGTTGAGGCGGTCGGGGTAGCGCAGCGCGGGCAGGTCGAAAGCCAGGTCCGGCCACTGGTCCACGGGCGGCAGGTGGTCGCGCGAAAAGCTGTCGGCGTGAGCGGAGGGTTTCAGTTCCAAGGCGGGTTCGCCCCCTTGCAGCGGTCCGGGGTATGGGTTGATCCGGCCGTGCGGTCGCGGAACGAGCGTATCGTGATGGTGACGACAGTCAACGGTTCGCGATAAGAGAGGGGCGTGCGATGCCCGGATTCGCACTGGAACCGGAGCAGCGGAAGTGGTGCGCGGAGCTGCGCACGCTGGCCGCCGAGCGATTGCGCCCCCTTGCGGAGCAGGGGGAGCCGGGCCGCGTCAACCGCCCGCTGGTCGCCGCCCTCGGCGAACTCGGCCTCCTGGAGCGCCTGTTCACCGCCGGAGCCCTCGACCTCTGTCTCATGCGCGAATCCCTCGCGTACGCGTGCACCGAGGCCGAGACCGCCCTCGCCCTCCAGGGTCTGGGCACCTATCCGATCGTGCAATCCGGCACGGACCGCCAGCGTGAACGCTGGCTCCCCGAGGTGACGGCCGGCCGCGCGGTCGCGGCCTTCGCGCTCAGCGAGCCGGGCGCGGGATCGGACGCCGCCGCGCTCGCCCTGACGGCGGAGCCGTACGGGGACACGAACGGCGGCGGCTGGCGGCTGACGGGCGAGAAGTGCTGGATCTCCAACGCCCCCGAGGCGGACTTCTACACCGTCTTCGCCCGGACCACTGCGGACGCGGGCGCCCGCGGGGTGACCGCCTTCCTCGTCCCCGCGGACCGGCCGGGACTCACCGGCGCTCGCCTCGACATGCTCTCCCCGCACCCCATCGGCGCCCTCACCTTCGACGGCGTCCCGGTTACCGCGGCCGACGTCATAGGCGAACCGGACCGCGGCTTCCGCGTCGCCATGAACACCTTGAACCTGTTCCGCCCCAGCGTCGGCGCCTTCGCCGTCGGCATGGCCCAGGCCGCCCTGGACGCCACCCTCGGCCACACCGGCCGCCGCACCGCGTTCGGCGCACCGCTCGGCGCCCTGCAGTCGGTCGCCCACCGCGTCGCCGAGATGGCCACCCGTACCGAGGCGGCCCGGCTGCTGGTGTATGCCGCGGCCTGCGCGTACGACGACGCCGCGCCCGATGTCGCACAGCGCTCCGCCATGGCGAAGCTGCTGGCCACCGAGACCGCGCAGTACGTCGTGGACGGCGCCGTCCAGCTGCACGGCGCCCGCGCCCTCCAGCGCGGTCACCTCCTCGAACACCTCTACCGCGAGGTGCGCGCGCCACGCATCTACGAGGGCGCCACCGAGGTCCAGCGCACCATCATCGCCAAGGAGTTGTACGCATGAGTCTGCAGCGCATCAACCCCACCGAACTCTCCCCGCCCACCGGCTTCTCGCACGCCGTCACCGCGACCGGCAGCCGTCTGGTCTTCCTGGCCGGCCAGACCGCGCTCGACACGGACGGCAAGGTGACCGGCGAGACGCTGCCCGCGCAGTTCGAGACCGCCCTCACCAACCTGCTGACCGCCCTGCGCGCCGCCGGCGGGACACCCGCCGCTCTCGCGCGCGTCACGGTGTACGCGACCGACGTCGCCGCGTACCGCGCCCATGCCTCCGAACTCGGCGGAATCTGGCGGCGGTTGGCGGGCCGCGACTACCCGGCGATGGCGGTGATCGGCGCGGCCCGGCTCTGGGACGAACAGGCGATGGTGGAACTCGACGGCTTCGCGGTCCTTCCGTAGGGGCTGCCCTAGCCCAAGCCATAGCATCGCCATGACCGAGAGCGCCGCACGCACCGGACGGGGGCCGCCATGACGGAAAAGCGGGACACGGGAGCCCGGGACAGGGACAAGCGGGAAACGGAAGCCCAGGGCAGGGACAAGCGGGAAACGGAAGCCCGGGAGATCGAGCTCACCGCGGGCACCCTCACCTACCAGGACACCGGCGGACCGGGCCCGGTCGTCGTCCTGCTGCACGGCCTGGTCCATGACGCGACCGTCTGGCGCAAGGTCGTCGCCGACCTGCGCACCGACCACCGCGTGCTCGCACCGACCCTGCCGTACGGCTCGCACCGCACCCCCATGCGGCCCGACGTCCCGCTCACCCCGGACGCGGTCGTCGCCCTCATCGCGGAGTTCCTCGACCGGCTCGGCCTGACCGGCGTCACCCTCGTCGAGAGCGACTGCGGCCGCGCGCAGTCCGTCGCCGCCCAGCACCCCCACCGCCTGGCCCGTCTGGTCCTCATCTCCTGCGAAGCCTTCGACAACTATCCGCCCGGCGTCCCCGGCAAGCTGATCTCCCTCGCCTGCCGGATCCCCGGCGGTGTCACCCTGCTCGCCCGCACCCTCGCCCTGCGCCCGCTGCGCCGCCTTCCGGTCGGTATCGGTGCGCTCACCAAGTACCCCGTACCGGACGAGATCGTCGATGGCTGGCTGCGCCCGCTGCTCACCGACCGGGCGATCCGTGCCGACTTCCGCCGCTACAACCTGGGCGTACGCAAAGCGGAACTCCTTCAGGCCGCGGAGGGGATGCGTACCTTCGACCGCCCCGCCCTGGTGGTCTGGGCCACCGAGGACCGGATGATGCCCCGCGCCCACGGCCGTCGCCTGGCCGAACTCCTGCCCAGGGGAAGGCTGCTGGAGATCGGGGACTGCTGCACGCTGATCGCCGAGGACCAGCCGGAACGGCTGTCCGCCGCACTGCGCGCCTTCATCGCGGAGCCGGCCCCGGAGCCGCCGCGCGACCACGCTTGATCGACTGGTGGCGGGCCCACCCCGGGCTTACGGTCGAAACAGTGGACGGAACGGGAACCGGATTCGGAACCGTCCACCGACCGCCGCGTGCGGCGATGTGCCATGACGACCTCGCAGCCCACTCCGACTCCGCAGACCGCCGCCCCGCACCGGGGCGGCGGGAACGGTATCGCCCTTCTCGTCATCGCCTCGTGCCAGCTGATGGTGGTCCTCGACATCACCATCGTGAACATCGCGCTGCCGCACATCCAGAACTCGCTGAACTTCTCGACCACGGCTCTGTCGTGGGTGATCAACGCCTATACCCTCGCCTTCGGCGGCCTGCTCCTCCTCGGCGGCCGTGCGGGCGACATCCTCGGCCGCCGCCGGGTCTTCATGTGCGGTGTGGCGCTGTTCGTCCTCGCCTCCCTGCTGGGCGGCGTGGCTCAGAACGGCGGCCAACTCCTCGCGGCCCGGGCGCTCCAGGGCGTCGGCGGGGCCATCGCCTCGCCCACCGCGCTCGCCTTGATCACCACGACGTTCACCGAAGGCCCGGCCCGCAACCGGGCGTTCGGCGTCTTCGCCGCGGTCTCGGCCGGCGGGGGAGCGATCGGCCTGCTGGCGGGCGGGATGCTGGTCGAATGGCTCGACTGGCGCTGGGTGTTCTTCGTCAACGTACCCATCGGGCTGCTCATCGTGCTCGCCGCGCCCCGCTGGATTCGGGAGTCCGAGCGCCGGCCCGGCCGCTTCGACGTGGCCGGGGCGCTGACCTCCACCCTCGGCATGGTCCTGCTGGTCTACGGCTTCATCCGCGCCGCCCAGGAAGGCTGGCGGGACGGCCTCACACTCGGATCGTTCGCCGGGGCGGTCGTGCTGCTCGCGGTGTTCCTGCTGGTCGAGCGGCGGTCGAGGCAGCCGATCACGCCGCTGAAGATGTTCGCCGACCGCAACCGCGCCGGCACGTACGGGATCGCGCTGAGCCTCGCCGCCGCGATCTTCGGCATGTTCTTCTTCCTGACGCTCTTCGTCCAGAACGTGCTGGACTTCAGTCCGCTCCAGGCGGGCCTCGCCTTCCTGCCCGTCAGCGTGCTCATCGCGGTCGGTGCGGGTCTGGCGTCCCAACTCCTGCCGAGGTACGGCCCGAAGCCGTTCATGGTGACCGGGGCGATCCTGGCCGCGGCGGGCCTGGCCTGGCTGACCCTGAGCGACATCCACTCCACGTACCTGGGCAGCATCCTCGGGCCGATGCTCGTCTTCAGCCTGGGCATGGGCATGCAATTCGTGTCGATGACCCTGATGGCCGTCTCCGGTGTCGCGGCCCACGAGTCGGGGGCGGCGTCCGGGCTGCTCAACGCCACCCAGCAGGTGGGCGGTGCGCTCGGGCTCTCCATCCTGGTCACGGTGTTCGGCACGGCCGGCCGCAGTGAGGCCGAGCAGCAGATTGCGAAGTTCCTCGTCCGGGCCACCCCGGCGGAACGGCTGAGCTTCGAACGCACCGGCCGGCTCCCCGGCCCCTGGGGCGACCAGGTGCTCACCGCGGGTGTCTCGGCGGCCTTCATCGTGGCGGCCGCCTTCACGGCGGTCGCCGCCGTGATCGCACTCCTGGCCATTCAGGTCCGCCCGGCGGACCTGGAACGCCTCCAGGGCGGGGCCGGTGTCAGTGCCGGCGGGCAACGCCCCAGGTGAACTGGTCGCCGCCGATCCATCGCACCGATGCCGGGTCGTCGAGATCGAGCCTCTCCAGGCCGGCTCGATGGGCGTACAGCAGCACGTCCACCAGCGAGAACGCCTTCCCTGCCAGTTCGCCCCGGATCTCCACGAGCCTGAAGGGGGGATCGTCGTCCTGGACGCTCAGCACGACGAGCGGAGCACGGTGGATCTGCGGGCTTGAGCCTTCGGTCATAAGTCCACTTTTCCCCTCAAAAGCGGCCCGGTCCACCGCGGCGGCCGTCGGCGAGCCGACGCTCTTGTAGAAGTCTACGAAGAGCCTGCGGACGCTTTCATGTTTTCCCCTCCTAGCTGGCTCCCCCCGGGTGCGTGTGTACTCGGCACACAAGTTGCAACGAAGCAAGGCAAGTTTGCGCTGGCCGCAAATGGCCCAGCGTCCGGACGCGACGCCGATCGCGGGCGGTACCGGCGTGATGGTCGAGATCAACATGGACGACCGTCGGTCGACCACTCTGCTCGATCCTCCTGACGTCTTGCCGAACGAAGGAGAAAGCCGTGACTGAGACGCTATCCGGTCGGCAAGCCGGAGCACATCGTCGGCGTCCAGCCGCCGCGATGACCTCCCGCGTGCGCCGCCGACAGCGCTGATCTCAAGGCGGCACCCGCGGGGCGCCACATATTGCCCCGGGTGCGGTGTCCCGCACGGGCAGAGCATCCGGGGATTCCCCCACCCTCTCCAAAGGAGTGACCATGACCACGTACACCCAGGACACGAACATCCAGGACCTTGAGCGCGCCTGGATGGAAGAGGCGATCAGACTGGCCACCAACAGCGTGACGAACGGCGGCGGTCCGTTCGGCGCACTGGTCGCCAAGGGCGGCGAGATCGTCGCGATCGGGAACAACCAGGTCACCGCGACCCTGGACCCGACGGCGCACGCCGAGGTGAGCGCGATGCGTGCCGCCTGCAAGACGCTGGACACCTTCTCGCTCGAGGGCTGCGTCCTGGTCACCTCGTGCGAGCCGTGTCCGATGTGCCTTTCCTCCGCACTGTGGGCGCGGTTCGACCGGATCGTCTACGCCGCCGATCGGCACGATGCCGCGGTGGCCGGTTTCGACGACCGCAAGTTCTACGACCTGTTCGAGAAGCAGCCCGCGTCGATGTGGCCGATGCCGGTCGAGCGGCTGGACCTGCCGAACCGTACGGCGCCGTTCGACGCGTGGCTGGCCAAGTCGGACCGCATCGACTACTGACAAGCACCACTCGACGATCCTCGACGCCGATCCGGACACCGTCTGGGCCGAGGTCCGGTGAAGTACGTGAGCCGGATGCCAGGCGAGCCCCTGGTACGACGGCGCGGCCTTCAACCGCGACGGGGTGGTCGTCGTCTCGATCGGCTACCGGCTCGGCTTCGACGGCTTCGGATGGATCTCCGACGCACCGCACAACCGCGCTGTCCGCGACTGGCTGCTGGACAACATCCGACACTTCGGCGGGGACCCCGAACGGGTCACCATCGCCAGCCAGTCGGCGGGCGGCGCCGCCGTCCTGACCCTGCTGGGCATGCCCTATGCGCAGCACCTGTTCCACCGCGTGCACTGCCTCTCCGGCCCGGTCCCGCACGTGCCGATGGATGAGGCGGAACGGCTGGGCCGGGAGCTGGCCGAACTGGGCGTCGTGCAACCGACCCGGACCGGCTTGTCCCAGCTGAGCGAGGACCGGATCCTCGATCTGCAGAAGCAGCTGGCCTCCCTGGGCGCGGACACGGAAGATCCCCTCGCCGGGCTCACCGGCCTGATCGCGGCGCGGCTGTCGCCTTCATCCGCGACGGCAAGCCGGGATGGGCGCCCTGGGCCTCCAACGCCCCGGTCACCCGGGTCTTCGACACCCGCTCCTGCGACGCAGCCGACGGATACGCCGACGTACTCTCCCCGCTCACCGCCCCTGCGCCGTAACCCGCCGACGGTCGGGCTGCTACCCGGCAGCGCTCTGAACCCGGGCTGCCGAACCCATCGCGGTGACGTCAGCTGTGCGGGACGAGTTTGCCGCGCTTCAGCTCAAGGACCTCGTCCGAGGCGTCCGCCACGTCCCGCGCGTGGGTGACCACGATGACGCACTTGCCGTCGTCGTGCGCCAGCTTCTGAAACACGGTGATGATCCCGGCCGCGGTCTCCTGGTCGAGGCTGCCGGTCGGTTCGTCCGCGAAGAGGATGTCGACCTCGCAGGCCAGCGCGCGGGCGATGGCGACCCGTTGCTGCTGGCCGCCGGAGAGTTGCAGGGTGCGCCGGTTCTGATCGGCGGTATCGATACCGAGGAGGTCGAGGAGCTCCGTGGCGCGGCGCTTCCTGCGGACCCCCTTCACCCCGGTGATCTCCATGGCGGAGGTGATGTTCTGGAGCGCGGTCATGTAGGTGAGCAGGTTCAGCGACTGGAAGACGGTAGCGGCGTGCCGGTTGCGGTAGGTGCCAAGACCCATCTCGGCGAGGTCGCGGCCTCGGAAGCGCACGGTGCCGGAGGTCGGTGAGTCCAGGCCGCTGGCCAGTGACAGGAGGGTGGTCTTGCCGGAGCCCGACGGGCCCACGACGGCGTACATCCGGCCCGCTTCGAATCGGTAGTCGACGGACTTCAGGACTGTGCGCTTGCGGTTGCCGCTCTGGTAGGTACGGGCCACGCCGGTGAGTTCCAGGACGGGGGTGGTCTCGTCGATGGTGCGGATGGTCACGTCAGTCGCCCTTCGTGAGGATGTCGCGCGGGTTCAGGCGCAGTACGTGGGCGCCGGGGACGAGGGTGGCCAAGGTGGCGATGCCGAGTCCGATGGCGCCGACCCTGCCGATGTCGGCGGGGCCGAGCCGGATGTCCATCGTGTCCAGGGGCTCGACGTCGGGCTGGTCGCCGGACTTGGTGCCGCCGGTGATGCTGCCGAAGTCAGGCTGACTGGCCTCGTTGGCGGCCGACTCCTGCGCGGAGGAGACCTCGCCCGCGAGCAGCCGGTCACCGACGGTCTGTGAGAGGAACTGGCTGCAGGCGCCCGCGAGCCCGATGGCGAGCACCGCGCAGGCGGCGACCTCGACGAGGTGCTGGCCGAGCAGCTTGGGCTTCTTCTCGCCGAGCGAGAGCAGTATGCCGAGTTCCTTGCGGCGTTCGCGCAGCGAGGACGCGATGATGAGTGCGAGAATGACCGTGCCGGCGACAGCGACCAGCCACACCGTGACGGTGGCGAAGTCCGCGGTCCTGGTTATGGGGCCGACAAGGGTTTGGTACTGCTTGTCGTTGATGGACAGCGGGAAGATCTGCAGATCGGCTCCGGCCGCCCGGGCGTCCTTCTTGAGCTGGTCGAGGTCCTTGGGATCACTGAGGGTGAAGGTGGCCTGCTTGATTACGCCGTCACCGCCTGCGCCCTTGCCCATGAGCATGCTGGCGCCGTCCGGGCTGACGTACAGCTGGTTGGCCGGGTCCATCATGGCCGGGACGTATGTGCCAGTGTCGGAGATGTTGCTCGTGTAGATGCCGGCGACCTTGAACTCGAATTCCTGGTCATCGGCCTTCTGGCCGGGCAGCGGCAGTTCACCGATCCTGAGCTTGACGCTGTCGCCGACCTTGACGTCGTTCTCCTTGGCGAGACGTTCCTCGAGGACGATCTCGTCCGCCTTGCTGTCGGGCTTGATGCCGTGTCCGGCGATCAGTTCGGAATCGCCGTTACGGAAGGCGCCCACCGCGTTCAGGTCGCGGACACCGTCCGCCTTGAACAGGTCCGTGCCCATGCTGTCCTGGCCTGCCGGCGGCGGTACCGGTTGGTAGAGCCTGGTGGACTTCGTGGGGAAGGCGCCGGCGTCCGTCGTGTAGTTGCACTGGGCTACCACGGACGACGTGCAGATCTTGTCGACCAGGCTGCGGTGCAGATCGCCGGCGGAGCCGATGGTGCCGGGCGCCGAACCGTCACCGCTGGTCCCGTTGTTCTTGCCGGACCGCATCAGCGCGTTGAGATCGAGCTGCATGGTGACCACGGCACCCACGCTCTGCTTCGCACTCTCAGCCGCCCGGGCCGCCGCGGACTGGATAAGGAAGCCGGACAGCACGAGGGTGCAGATGACGGAGAACAAGCCGATCAGCATCAGCGTCTTCCCCAGGTGGCCGGTCAGGCGCCACCACGCTCGTTTGAAGAGATTCATGAAAGGAACGCTAGGGACCTCGTGTTTTGAGGCGTGTTTGAGACGTGGCGCACTCCGCGAGCTCCTCATACACGAATCAAATGCGGCGTCTGATAGACGTGTCCCAAAGGGCTGGAAACGGACCGGAACAGGATCCGGAACCGCCCGCATTTCATAAAACTCTCAGAACTCGGATCTCGGGAAGGGGCCGACAGGCGTGCGGATACTGGTGGTCGAGGACGAGCAGTACATGGCGCGGGTCCTGGAGATCGGACTGCGCCGGGAGGCGATTGCTGTCGACGTCGTCCACGATGGCACCACCGCCCTCGAACGGCTCACGGTCTACGACTACGACGCCGTGATCCTCGACCGTGACCTTCCGGGTGTACACGGCGACGAGGTCTGCCGCCGCATCATCGCCCTGGGCCTGGACTGCCGGATCCTGATGCTGACCGCCGCCGGCAGGCTTGGCGACAAGGTGGAAGGGCTGGGTCTCGGCGCCGACGACTACCTCCCCAAACCCTTCGACTTCCCCGAGCTGGTGGCCCGACTGCGGGCGCTTTACCGGCGCAGCCCCATGGCCCACCCACCCGTCCTCAGCTTCGCCGACGTCACCTTCGACACCCACCGCCGCCGGGTGATGCGCGGCGGCACCGAGGTGCGGCTGACCCCGAAGGAACTGATCGTCCTGGAACTGCTGATGCGCGCCAACGGCGGAGTGCTCAGCGCCGAGTACCTCCTGGACAAGGCGTGGGACGCGCACACCGACCCGCTCACCAACGCCGTGCGCCTGGTCGTCCACACCCTGCGCCGGAAACTGGGCGAGCCCCAGCTGGTGCACACCGCGATCGGCGCGGGCTACTACCTGGGGTCCGAGTGAGGACGCGGCCACGCGGCAGGGACCGCACGCGGCCTCGTACGCTCAGCATTCATCTGCGGCTTTTCCTCGGCTTCGGCGGAGCGCTCGCCCTCTGCTCGGCGCTGATGGTCACCATCATCTACGTCGGCATCCGCTACGTGCCGACGTACGACTTCACCACCCCGGTGACGGTCCCTTCCCCTGCCGCCGGCGCCACCGGAACAGTCCCGCAGCTGCCCGACAGTAAAGCGCCGAGAACCATCCAGGAAGGCACGAAGATCGACGGGTCAGGGCTGATCCGCGACAAGGAAGACGTCTGGGCGACCGTGCTCACCGTATCCATCAGCGGGGTCCTCCTGGTTCTCGTGGCCGGCCTGGCTGCAGGCTGGGTGCTGTCGAGACGGCTGCTCGCGCCGCTGCACACCATCAGCCGCGCCGCGGCCAAGGCCGGCGAGGGCAACCTGGCCTACCGAATCAACGCCAAAGGCCCCGAAGACGAGT
Organism: Streptomyces mabaensis; assembly: GCF_053763515.1. Taxonomy (NCBI): domain Bacteria; kingdom Bacillati; phylum Actinomycetota; class Actinomycetes; order Kitasatosporales; family Streptomycetaceae; genus Streptomyces; species Streptomyces mabaensis. The sequence goes on along the minus strand of NZ_JBSOPZ010000005.1, from coordinate 24,594 downwards.
TGAAGCAGCTCGCTGACACCTTCGACACGACGCTGACCCGCCTGGAGAAGTCCTTCTCGGCGCATCAGCGCTTCGCTGCCAACGCCTCGCACGAACTGCTCACACCGCTGGCCACGACCCGGGCGATCCTCCAGGTCGCGGCGGCCGATCCCCGCGGTGAGGAGTTCACGGAGCTGGTGCCGATGCTGGTGGAAACGAACGAGCGCAACATCACGGTGGTCAAGGAACTGTTGCAACTGGCAGCGGCGGACCATGCCGCGTTCGACCCCGAGAAGGTCGAACTGGGGGCGCTGACGGTCGATGTGACGCGGGAACGTGGAGACGCGGCCGTTGAGGTGGACGTCGACGTCGAGGACGGGTGTGTGGTCCTCGGCAGTGCAACCCTGCTGCGGCAGCTGGTGGCGAACCTGCTCGACAACGCGGTCAGGCACAACGTGCCCGGAGGTTCGGTCCACGTGGCGGTCCGCCATGACACAGACGTGATCCTGTTGGTACAGAACACCGGCCCGCAGGTGGATCCCGCTGTTGTCGACCGCCTCTTCGAGCCTTTCTACCGGGCTCGGCCCAGGATAGAGAGCGAGCGGGGGCACGGTCTCGGACTCGCGATCGTACGCTCGGTCGCACAGGCGCATCGGGGCGCTGTAACCGCCGAGGCGAACCCCTCCGGCGGACTGGCAGTCCGCGTGACGTTGCCCTCCGCTGTGCAGACGGGGTGCGGCGGCGTCCACGTGAAGGCCGGTCAAATGTCGCGGAAGATCTCGATCTGGGCGCCCACCGAGTTCAGGCGTTCCGCCAGTTCCTCGTAACCGCGGTTGATGACATACACGTTGCGCAGCACGGACGTGCCCTCCGCCGCCATCATCGCCAGCAGGACGACCACCGCCGGGCGCAGGGCCGGCGGGCACATCATCTCCGCCGCGCGCCAGCGGGTCGGGCCTTCCACCAGGACCCGGTGCGGGTCGAGGAGCTGAAGGCGGCCGCCGAGGCGGTTGAGGTCGGTGAGGTAGATCGCGCGGTTGTCGTAGACCCAGTCGTGGATCAGGGTCTTGCCCTGGGCGACCGCCGCGATAGCCGCGAAGAACGGCACGTTGTCGATGTTCAGGCCCGGGAAGGGCATGGGGTGGATCTTGTCGATCGGCGCCTCCAGCTTGGAGGGCCGGACGGTGAGGTCGACCAGCCGGGTGTGGCCGTTGTCGGCCGGGTACTCGGCGGAGCGGTCGTGGTCGAGTCCCATCTCCTCCAGGACCGCGAGCTCGATCTCCAGGAACTCGATCGGGACGCGGCGGATGGTGAGTTCGGACTCGGTGACGACGGCCGCCGCCAGCAGGCTCATCGCCTCGACCGGGTCCTCGGAGGGGGAGTAGTCGACGTCCACGTCGATGTTCGGGATGCCGTGGACGGTGAGTGTGGTGCTGCCGACGCCGTCGACCCGTACCCCCAGGGCTCCCAGGAAGAAGCAGAGGTCCTGGACCATGTAGTTGGAGGAGGCGTTGCGGATGACGGTGACGCCGTCGTGGCGGGCGGCTGCCAGCAGCGCGTTCTCGGTCACCGTGTCGCCGCGCTCGGTCAGCACGATGGGGCGGTCCGGGACGACGGCGCTCTCCACCTGGGCGTGGTAGAGCCCTTCGGTCGCGGTGATGTCCAGGCCGAAGCGGCGCAGCGCGATCATGTGCGGCTCGATGGTGCGGGTGCCGAGGTCGCAGCCGCCCGCGTACGGGAGCTTGAACTGGTCCAGGCGGTGCAGGAGGGGGCCGAGGAACATGATGATGCTCCGCGTCCGGCGCGCGGCGTCCGCGTCGATGGCCTCCATGTCGAGCTCGGCCGGCGGGACGATCTCCAGATCGGTCCCGTCGTTGATCCACCGGGTGCGTACGCCGATGGAGCCCAGCACCTCGAGGAGCCGGTAGACCTCCTCGATGCGGGCGACCCGGCGCAGTACCGTGCGGCCCTTGTTGAGCAGCGAGGCGCAGAGCAGTGCGACACAGGCGTTCTTGCTGGTCTTGACGTCGATGGCGCCGGACAGCCGGCGCCGGCCGACCACGCGCAGGTGCATCGGCCCGGCGTAACCCAGGGACACGATCTCGCTGTCCAGAGCCTCGCCGATACGGGCGATCATCTCAAGACTGATGTTCTGGTTACCGCGCTCGATGCGGTTCACCGCGCTCTGGCTGGTGCCGAGCGCATCGGCGAGCTGACTCTGTGTCCAGCCGCGATGCTGACGGGCGTCACGGATGAGCTTGCCGATGCGTACGAGGTAGTCGTCTGCCATGGGGTGAACGTTATCTCAGATATGAGATGTCGCTGCGTGAGGCTGAGCTGAACGACCGTCAGCGGGCAGCAGGCGTGGCACTGCGCCGAGGAGGGAGCGGGGAAGCCGCGTTTACGTCGAAGCGGGGAGGGACAGATCGTGAGGTGTCGAAGCGCTGTGCGTCCGAGGAAGAAGATGTGAATGGCCCCCGATTCTGTTCGGCCAGAAATGGTCAAAAATGCGCTTTCTCCTGTGCGCGACGCCGTCCACGGCCTGATCGACACCTCGGACATGCCTGCCGGCTTCGACTCTCCGATCATCGACCGGCTCATCCAGTCACGGCCAGTCCAGAGGCTGCGCAGGATCAAGCAGCTGGGATTCGCGTCCCATAGTTACGTGGGAGCCGACCACAACCGGTATGCCCATGCCATCGGCACGATGCACATCATGCGTAAGCTGCTGCGCCAGGTGGGAAAGCCGGAGTCGGAATTTCTGGCGAAACTGAAAGACCAGTACGCGCAGGCGTACGAGACGGACGGGGCGGTCGACAGCGAGTGGCTCAGCGAGCACTTCCTGGTCGCGGCTCTCCTGCAGGATGTCGGCGAGCTTCCCTATCAAAGCGCCACCACAGGTTTTTACACGCCTGACGACGATCTCCGGTCGTGGGTCGGCTTGAAGATCGGCCGTGACGTCTCCTTGTGGCCCGCCAAGCCGGTCTTCACACTGGCCTGTCTGTTCGGGTCCGAGATCCAAACGCTCCTCGAACCACTGAACATCAACTTCATCGCGTTCCTGATGACGGCGGACTACTGGACGGATCCCGGGCTGAGCTCGGCCTTCTTGCCGGTGCGTCATATGCTGGACGGAGAGATCGATGCGGACCGGATTGACTACGTGCACCGGGACGCTCACCATACGGTCGGGATGCTCGGCAATTCGGACGATGTAATCTCCGCCATTATCACCTACGACGACGAGGGCCCGATCTGCTCTGATCCTGCCCCCTTCGGAAACTTCCTCGCCACCAGGGCGCATCTCTACTCGACGGTGTACTTCGCGCCGCAGAACCGGTTCCGGGTCATGCTCGTGAAAAGCATTCTGCGAGGAGTTCGCGTATCAGAGGAGTTGCGCCTGAATTTCCCGTTGATCTCCCAGCAGTACATGAGTACCGAGTCCTTCCTCGACTTCGACGACGTCCGTCTGGAGGAGGAGATCAGGAAGCTCAGCCAGGATCCACTGAAGAACCGACTGGGCAAGAGACCGGCCACCGCGCTGACGGAGTTCACCACGGCCTCGAAGTCGTACCAGCATTTTTGGCTCCGGGATTCAGGGCAGGCGGACATGGCCTCGGAGGCGCCGCCGAAGGTTCCTGTTCCCAACGATCTGTTCTTCGAGGTCTTCGGCACAGGATCTGTCCCGAGCAGCGGAGTCCGTTTTGCCATGCCGACTCCCGATGGAGGCGTCGAACTCGCCGGGATAGGGGAGTGCAACGGGCCGTACTTCGGAGTCACGAGTAGCTCGCGCGCGATGCTGCCCATTCTCGGTGACGTGCTGGTCTTCTTTCCTCGGTACGGCAAGGGTGAGGATCTGAGGGCTGTGAGAACGGCGTTCACCGATCGCACGCTCCGGGCGGTTCTGCTGGCCAAGGCAAAGAACGAATGGGAGGGCATTCCAGCAGACACCCGGAACCTGAAGGGTTTCGACGGGCCGGCGATCTTTGTCTCGTACTGCACTGACGACCTTGCCCACGTGCGCCGCGTGGTCAGGGAACTGCACCACTTCCGGCGGCGCTATTTCGTCATCATGGAGCCGGACCAGGGCATCGGGGGGACCACGGCTCACAACAGTATCGATGGCGTCATGAAGACAGACGCGGCGATCGTGGTCGCTTCACGCTCCTATCAGCAACGCTGCTCGACGCAACTGAATGGCAACATCATGCATGAGATCCGCACGATGCATGACCGGCGAGTGGCGGATTCAACCGACTATCCAGTCGTACCGATTTCCGTGCACGCCTATCACGAGGTGGTGAACATTCCGTGGTCGCTGCTCGGGATGGATGCCCCACCGTTCACCGGAACAGTGGTCGGCAGTGCGTCGGACACGGAGTTGAGGACGACGGTCGAGGCGGTTCTCTCCGTGATCGACTCGGAGAGCAGGAGATGACTATGCAGCGGATCGCCCTTCTCGGGCTGCCTGGAGCGGGGAAGAGTACCTTCGTCGAGCTCGCGAGAAAATGGGCGGTGGAAAACGGGGCAGTCATGCACACCATCACGCTTGCGGATCCGCTGTATCGCGCCCAATCGGCAGTCTACGAGATTGCGGGCAAGCCCCTGGACGGAGAGCGGAAGCAGGACGGCGTGCTGCTCAATTTCCTTGGATCACATATGCGTCTGATCAATCCGAGAGTTCTTGAACAGCATTTCCGTCTTGAAATGGAGAGAATCGATGAGGAGAGTCCCTGCCAGCAGTTGGTGATCTGCTCGGACGCTCGGCCGGCCGATGTCGGCTATCTCCAGAAAAGCGGATTCAGTACCGTGTTGATCACTGTCGACGAGTGTGTCGCCCTGGAGCGAAGGAAAGCGCGTGGAGACATCTCGCTCGGTAATGCCGGCCATGTCACGGAGATCGGCCTGAAACACACGGACGTTGCGGTCCGGATGGACAACAGCGGGTCGATGGAAGAGTTTTCTCTTGCCGTGGCGTCGTTACTGGATTCGGTGATGAAGTGATCTTGACGGGAGACCAGATCGCAGCCGCCATCGGAAGGTCGGAAATAACCATCCGTCCTTTCGATCCGCGGCGTATGAATCCCAACAGCTATAACTTCACCCTCGGCGCACAGCTCAAAATGGCGGAGGGTGTGCTGGATGCCAGGCGGGAGGCTGTATGGCGATCCACCACTATCGGGGAGGACGGCCATCTGCTGGAGCCGGGCAAACTGTATCTCTCAACCACGGCCGAAACCATTGGCAGCACCACGTGTGTGACCAGTCTGATCGGGCGGTCGTCGCTCGGCCGACTGGGGTTGTTCGTCCAGGTGACCGCCGACCTCGGTCATCAAGGCGCAATCCACTGCTGGACGTTGGAGCTCGCAGTGGTGCAACCGCTGCGGGTCTTCTCGGGCATGCCGCTCGGGCAGGTGAGCTTCTGGCGGTCGGCCGGATCCGTCACCCTCTACTCCGGCAGATACGCGCGATCGTCGTTGCCCACCCCTTTCTGGCCGCCGAGTCTGGCCTGAGGCAGATGATTTCGTCCCGTGGAGGGCCAGAGCGACGTGATATTGACCGGCAGGGAGATAGTCAGGCAGCACCGACTGGGGCGGATCGAAATCGACCCCTTCCGCCCTGACCAGGTAAATCCGAACAGTTACGATTTTCGGCTCGGTACGGAAATGCTGACCTACCGCAACCGTGAATTGAGCGTCAGGGTCCAGGAGCCGACCAACCGCAAGCCCATAGCTGAATCCGGCATGGTTCTACAGCCGGACAGGATATACCTCGGCTCCACCATGGAGAAGATGGGCAGTGATCACTACGTACCGATCATCAGGGGAAAGTCGTCGCTGGGCCGTCTCGGCCTCTTCGTGAACATCACCGCCGACCTGATCGACATCGGCTCCCACAATAATTGGACCTTGCAGTTCCATGCGGTGCAGCCGGTCCGGATCTACCCGGGCATGCGAATCGGGCAGGTGACTTTCTGGGTGCCGCTGGGGGCGATCGAACTGTACTCCGGGAAATATCAGGGATCTGTGGGCCCGCGCTCTTCGGAAGCGTTCCGTGATTTCTGAATCCACTGCTGCCTGACGGACGGTCAGCCCACCTGCCCCTCGCCGCGCCCCTCGGGGCCGGGCGTGCCTGCGCTCCACGCGCCACGGGCCGCGGGCAGGGGTCCCGCTGGGCACCCCGGGCGACGTGCGGGCATGACCGATCCGCGGTCATGTACTAGAGTTATCTCGACATCGAGATATCTGCCGAAGGCGTACCGCAGCCGTCACCAGTAAGGGTTACCTAACTGATCCTTACCTTAGCGGATCGCGCAAGGGCCGTGGCGGCAGGATGAACGGTTAGTACGCGCACATTGATGAAGGAGACTGTCGTGTCGGCGAACAGCTTCGACGCCCGCAGCACGCTGCGCGTGGGCGACGAGTCGTACGAGATCTTCAAGCTGGACAAGGTCGAGGGCTCCGCCCGCCTCCCTTACAGCCTGAAGGTGCTGCTGGAGAACCTGCTCCGCACAGAGGACGGCGCGAACATCACCGCCGACCACATCCGGGCGCTCGGCGGCTGGGACTCCCAGGCGCAGCCGAGCCAGGAGATCCAGTTCACGCCGGCCCGCGTGATCATGCAGGACTTCACCGGCGTGCCCTGTGTCGTCGACCTCGCCACCATGCGCGAGGCCGTCAAGGAGCTCGGCGGCGACCCGGCGAAGATCAACCCGCTGGCCCCGGCCGAGCTGGTCATCGACCACTCCGTCATCGCCGACAAGTTCGGCACCCCGGAGTCGTTCGCGCAGAACGTGGAGCTGGAGTACGGCCGCAACAAGGAGCGCTACCAGTTCCTGCGCTGGGGCCAGACCGCCTTCGACGAGTTCAAGGTCGTCCCGCCCGGCACCGGCATCGTCCACCAGGTCAACATCGAGCACCTGGCCCGTACGGTCATGGTCCGTAACGGCCAGGCCTACCCCGACACCCTCGTCGGCACCGACTCCCACACCACCATGGTCAACGGCCTCGGTGTGCTCGGCTGGGGCGTCGGCGGTATCGAGGCCGAGGCCGCGATGCTCGGCCAGCCCGTCTCGATGCTCATCCCGCGCGTCGTCGGCTTCAAGCTGACCGGCGAGCTGCCGGCCGGCACCACCGCCACCGACCTGGTGCTCACGATCACCGAGATGCTGCGCAAGCACGGCGTCGTCGGCAAGTTCGTCGAGTTCTATGGTGAGGGCGTCGCCGCGACCTCCCTCGCCAACCGCGCCACCATCGGCAACATGTCGCCGGAGTTCGGCTCCACCGCCGCGATCTTCCCGATCGACGGCGAGACCCTCAACTACCTGAAGCTGACCGGCCGCAGCGAGCAGCAGGTCGCGCTCGTCGAGGCGTACGCCAAGGAGCAGGGCCTCTGGCTCGACCCGGCCGCCGAGCCCGACTTCTCCGAGAAGCTGGAGCTCGACCTCTCCACGGTCGTCCCCTCCATCGCCGGCCCGAAGCGTCCGCAGGACCGTATCGTCCTGGCCAACGCCGCCGAGCAGTTCAAGAGCGACGTCCGCAACTACGTCGAGGACGACGACGAGGCGGGCAAGGAGTCGTTCCCCGCCTCTGACGCCCCGGCCTCCACCAACGGTGTGCCGACCCGGCCGACCCTGGTCACCGCCGCCGACGGTTCGACGTACGAGATCGACCACGGCGCCGTCACCGTCGCCGCGATCACCTCCTGCACCAACACCTCGAACCCGTACGTCATGGTCGCCGCCGCGCTGGTGGCCAAGAAGGCGGTCGAGAAGGGCCTGACCCGCAAGCCGTGGGTCAAGACCACCCTGGCCCCCGGCTCGAAGGTCGTCACCGACTACTTCGACAAGGCGAACCTGACCCCGTACCTCGACAAGCTGGGCTTCAACCTCGTCGGTTACGGCTGCACCACCTGCATCGGCAACTCCGGCCCGCTGGACGAAGAGGTCTCCAAGGCCGTCAACGACCACGACCTGGCCGTGACCTCGGTGCTCTCCGGCAACCGCAACTTCGAGGGCCGGATCAACCCCGACGTCAAGATGAACTACCTCGCCTCCCCGCCGCTGGTCGTCGCGTACGCCATCGCCGGATCGATGAAGGTGGACATCACGCGCGACGCGCTCGGTACGGACACCGAGGGCAACCCCGTCCACCTGCGGGACATCTGGCCGTCCGAGGCCGAGGTCAACGAGGTCGTCGCCTCCGCGATCGGCGAGGACATGTTCAACAAGTCCTACCAGGACGTCTTCGCGGGCGACGCGCAGTGGCAGGCGCTGCCGATCCCCACCGGCAACACCTTCGAGTGGGACCCGCAGTCCACCTACGTGCGCAAGCCCCCGTACTTCGAGGGCATGACGATGGAGACGACCCCGGTCGAGGACATCGCGGCCGCCCGTGTGCTGGCCAAGCTGGGCGACTCGGTCACCACCGACCACATCTCCCCGGCCGGTGCGATCAAGGCCGACACGCCGGCCGGCAAGTACCTCACGGAGCACGGCGTCGAGCGTCGCGACTTCAACTCGTACGGTTCCCGCCGTGGCAACCACGAGGTGATGATCCGCGGCACCTTCGCCAACATCCGCCTGCGCAACCAGATCGCGCCGGGCACCGAGGGCGGCTACACCCGCGACTTCACCGTCGAGGGTGGCCCGGTCTCCTTCATCTACGACGCCTCGCAGAACTACCAGGCCGCCGGCACCCCGCTGGTCATCCTGGCAGGCAAGGAGTACGGCTCGGGCTCGTCCCGTGACTGGGCCGCGAAGGGCACCGCGCTGCTGGGCGTGAAGGCCGTCATCGCCGAGTCGTACGAGCGCATCCACCGCTCGAACCTGATCGGCATGGGCGTACTGCCGCTCCAGTTCCCGGAGGGCGCGTCGGCGCAGTCCCTCGGCCTGACCGGCGAGGAGACCTTCTCCTTCACCGGCGTGACGGAACTGAACAACGGCACCACCCCGCGCACGGTCAAGGTGACCACGGACACGGGCGTCGAGTTCGACGCGGTCGTCCGCATCGACACCCCGGGTGAGGCGGACTACTACCGCAACGGCGGCATCATGCAGTACGTGCTGCGGAACCTCATCCGCGGCTAGGGCCGGACAGGCCGTAGTAGCCGGCAGCACCGGCACGGCCGAAGGGCCGCACCCCGCGATCATCGCGGGGTGCGGCCCTTCTCCGTTCGACCGGGGAAGACTCAGCCGTCAGTGCGTGCTGAGGGAGCCCCGGGGCTCGTCACGGCTTCCCGCCGATTTCACACGCCTGGCACGGGGGGCGGCCGCAGGTGCACTGCATGATCGCGTTGAGGACTCCGCGATCGTGGTAGAGGCACTCGTCCTTGCAGGTGTGACGCGGGATGAATCCTGCCGGGATCTCACCGGGCCACGGCTCGTGGCCGTCCCGGCAGCGGACAAACCGCTCCGGGTCGGTGGAGTGCAGTTCGTGCATGTTCGACCGCGCCTCCTCCTCCAGCTCCCGCACTCGCTCCACCAGAGCCTTGAGCTCAGCGGCGATGCCGGAGTACCGGTCGGCACCGGTCCGCACATGCGCGGCCCGCAGTGCCATCGCTGCGTTGCCCAGAAACCTGCCGGCGTCCTGGAGGTCGGTCACGTGGTGCATCTGAATGCCGGTCACGCCCCGGACCCACACGGCGTCCATACTCACTGATCCACCTTCCCGGCGTTCGCCTTGGTTTTCTTGCGAGAGATTCGCGCGGCGCCGGTGCCTCCGCATACGGAAAAATCAATCTAATTGCGGACACTAAGACTCTCGGTCGCACCAGTCCAGTGAATTCGGAGTGAGTCACCTCACAGCAGGCATGGCGATACCTGAACGGGATCCATTGCCCACTCCGTGGTGGATCTTCCAGTGATTTCTTGTTCGTGGGCTGTTATCCGTCACCCATTATCAAGCGACCGTATAGGAGCGCGCTCCCGTCCCGGCCAGCCCGCCACTGTCGACGATCAGGTACTCCGGGCGGATGGGGCGTCCGTCGAGCCAGCACTCCAGGATCTCCCGGACGCCGGCCGCATAGCGGGCCTGCGCGGAGAGGGTCGACCCGGACACATGCGGCGTCATCGCCTCGTACGGCATGGTGCGCCAGGGGTGGTCGGGCGGTGGTGGCTGCGGATACCAGACGTCACCTGCGTAACCGGCCAGTTGGCCGCTGTTCAGGGCCCGCACCACGGCGTCCCGGTTCATGATGAGCGCGCGTGCGGTGTTGACGATGTACGAACCACGCTTCATGACCCCGATGAGTTCGTCATCGAACAGGTTCCGCGTCTGCGGATGCAGGGGAGCATGGACCGACAGCACATCGACCGAGGAGGCCAGAGAGCGGGCGTCGGGGTGATACGTCACCCCCAGCTCCTCCTCGACCTCCGACGGCAGCCGGTGCGGGTCGCAGTAGTGCAGGGTGACGTCGAAGGGCTTGAGGCGGCGCAGCACGGCCTGGCCGATCCGGCCGGAGCCGAGGATGCCGACGTGCATGCCCTCCAGGTCGTAGGCGCGCGAGACGCTGTCGGCGATGTTCCAGCCCTGCTTGGCGGTCACCCAGTCGTGAGCGGGCATGTAGTTGTGCACCAGGGTGAGGATCTGCATGACGGTGTGCTCCGACACGCTGATGCTGTTGCTGAAGGTCACCTCGGCCACCGTGATGCCGTGGGAGATGGCGCTCGGCAGGTCGACATGGTCCGATCCGATTCCCGCCGTGATCGCCAGCTTGAGGTGGGGAGCCCCGGCGATCCTCTCGGCCGTCAGATAGGCGGGCCAGAAGGGCTGCGAGATCACCACGTCGGCGTCGGGCAGCTCACGGTCCAGGGTGGAGTTCGGCTCCTCCTTGTCGCTGGTGACGACATAGGTGTGACCCCGGTCCTCCAGGAACCGGCGCAGCCCGAGTTCCCCCGAGACGCTGCCGAGCAGCTCCCCCGGGGTGAAGTCGACGGCTTCCGGGGTCGGCGCGGTCTGTCCCCCCGGGTAGCCGGTGATGGTGGGAATCTCGTCGCGGGCGTAGGCGGGAGGGTAGCCGCCCACAGGATCCGGATAGAGCACCGAAAGAATCTTTGCCATGGCCGTCCTCCACCGATGGGGCAGCCGCTCCGGTATACCGGGCGGGCCTTCCGTCGAGACGCGAGCCACTGGATTCGGGTTCGCGAGAGCCGGGCGCTGCCGGCCATCAAACTGATTGACGATCTTGCATTTAATTTTAGTCGAGCATGCGGACGCGGACGAGGGGGTGCGAGCAGGTTCAGCCGTCCCCACGGCGGCTGGTGAGGGGGCGGTCCAGTCGTACGGGACTTGACACGTGGATTCCCGAGACGTCTCCTTGAAAGTGAGGAGAGAAACGCGATGTGGCGTGCGCTCATGAGGGTGCGCCGCAGACGTTCGGATTGACACCAGCGTCCACCGGCATCCGGAGGCTGCTGTGGCAACCTATGAATACCTGTGCAGCCGCTGCGGGCCTTTCGACGTGAAGTTGGCGATCGGGACAGCGCCCAAAGTCAATCGTTGTCCTGTTTGCGCAGGCGCTGCGAGACGTGTGTACTCCTCACCCGGCCTCACGCTGACCTCGAACGCGCTCGCCGGCCTCCATGACCGGGAGGAGCAGGCCCGTGAGGCCCCGGCAGTCGTCTCCGAAGTGCCGCCACGCGGCAGGGTGCCGCGGCACCCGCACCCCGCGCTCTCGCGGTTGCCGCGTCCTTGAGGGAGGTGGTCGGCAAAGCGGAACGTCTCAGGCGGGTTTCGATGTCGGAACACGGACGTCGTTCTCGTCGTGGTGCGCGGAATGCGGAATCGCGTAACGCGGGCACGACGGCATTCCGCCCCCACGCGGACTTAGGAGGTGCGTCCCCGTGGGAAACGTGGGACTGCTCTTCGTCGGTGCGGTGCTCTTCCTCAATGGGTTGCTGCTTCTCGGCAAGGTCGATGCCCGGTCGGGAGCGGTGTTCAACCTGTTTATAGGCGCACTTCAGGTGCTGACGCCGACCTACCTCATCTTCACTGCCGATGGTGACCCCATGAAGATCCTGGCGGCATCCGGCATCTACTTGTTCGGTTTCACCTACCTGTACGTAGGTATCGGCCTTCTCGCCGGTCTCGACAGTACCGGCGTCGGCTATTATTCGCTGTTTGTGGCAATTGCAGCCCTGGGATACTCGTTCGTCAATTTCCGGCTCTTCAAGGACTACCCCTTCGGGGTCATCTGGCTCTACTGGGCATTCCTGTGGCTCCTGTTCTTCCTGCTGCTCGGTCTCAAGATGGACAGCCTCACCACCTATACGGGCTGGGTCACGGCGATCCAAGGCTGGGTCACCGGCGTGATTCCCGCGGGGCTGCTGCTCTCCGGCTACTGGAAGCACCCCTCCGAGATCGCCATCGCACTGGCGGCCTTCGGCGTGGTGGTGTTCGGGGCGCTGTGGCCGCGTACCAGGAAATCGTCCCAGGCGGCCTCAGCCCCACCGGCAGCCGGGAGCGCGGGCGCACCAACGTGACCGGATCAGAAATGAGGAGCTGTCATGCCCGAAATTCTCTTCAGCGTGGACCACAGTAAGTCGATGCGTGACCAGACTGTTCCCGGACACAACCGGTGGCACCCGGACGTCCCCACCGTCGCCATGGTGCGGCCAGGAGCGGAGTTCCGCGTGGAGTGCCGCGACTGGACCGACTGCCAGGTCGGCAACAACGACTCCGCCAACGACGTACGCGACATCGACCTGACCATTCCTCACATGCTCAGCGGCCCGATAGGCGTGGAGGGCGCCGAACCCGGCGACCTTCTCGTCGTCGACATCCTCGACCTCGGCCCCGTGCCGCAGCAGACCGGGGATGCGGCGGGCCAGGGCTGGGGTTACACCGGCATCTTCGCCAAGGCCAACGGCGGCGGCTTCCTGACCGACTATTTCCCGGACGCCTACAAGGCGATCTGGGACTTCCACGGACAGCGGGCGGTCTCCCGTCACCTTCCCGGGATCAGCTTCACCGGAATCACCCACCCCGGGCTGTTCGGAACCGCCCCGTCCGCCGAGATGCTCGCCCGCTGGAACACCCGCGAGCAGGCGCTGATCGACACCGACCCGAACCGGGTCCCGCCGCTGGCCGTACCGCCGGACGGCACCAACGCGCTCGCCGGCACGGCCACCGGAGACCTCGCGCGGCGCATCGGCGAAGAAGGCGCACGCACGGTGCCTGCCCGCGAGAACGGAGGCAACCACGACATCAAGAACTTTACCCGGGGTTCGAGGGTCTTCTACCCCGTACACGTCAAGGACGCCAAGCTCTCCGGAGGCGACCTGCACTTCAGCCAGGGCGACGGAGAGATCACTTTCTGCGGCGCCATCGAGATGGGCGGCTTCATCGACTTCCACGTCGACCTGATCAAGGGCGGCATGGAGACGTATGGCATCTCCACCAATCCCGTGTTCATTCCGGGCAACGTCGAGCCGAGGTACACGGAGTTCCTCACCTTCATCGGGATCTCCGTCGACCACGACACGGACACGAACTTCTACCTGGACGCGACACTGGCCTACCGCCGCGCCTGCCTCAACGCCGTCGAGTACTTCAAGAAGTTCGGCTACAGCGGAGAGCAGGCCTACCTGCTGCTCGGTTCTTCCCCCATAGAGGGACGCATCAGCGGCATCGTCGACATCCCCAACGCCTGCTGCTCGCTGTACGTGCCCACCGCCATGTTCGACTTCGACGTCCGGCCGACCGCCGCCGGACCGATGAAGGCCGACCGCGGTCAGTGCGCGTTGAGCACCGCCTGACCGGACCCCCGCTGCGGCCCCGCAGTCCCGGCTGCGGGGTCAGAGAGTGCCGTTCTTGACGGCGGTGACACTCCAGGGCTACGCCAGGAGTTCGACCTCGGCCAGGGTCGCGGATCCGTTCGGTACCAGCCGGTACTTCTCGTACGTGCCGGGACGCGCGACCGCGAAGGCCCGGGTCTGCTTGTCCCAGGCGAAGGACTCACCCGAGCGCTTGTCCAGATCCGCCCACTTCTCGCCGTCGTTCGAGCCTTGCAGTACCCACCCCTTCGGGGCCTTCGCCCGGTCCGACGAGGTGAGGGTGTACTGGAACGCCCGCGTAGCGGACCGTACCGGGAGGTCCGCCGCCTCGAACGGCGCGTCCGTCGCCGACGAGTTGTCGTACAGCGGGCCGGTCCCGGTGAGGACGTCACCCGCCGGTGCCGGCACCTTGTCGTCCTGGGTGATCGAGACCGGGGCCGCGTTCGTCCCCGTGCCCCACGACGAGGGCCGGGAGCCCATCGCGAAGTCCAGCGTGCCGCCGCGGGCCAGCAGGTCGTGCGGGAGCGCGGTGGACTTCCACGGTTTGCCGTTGACCTTCAGGGACTGCACATAGATGTTCCGCGCGCTGTTCTCCGGCGCCCGCACCACCAGCTTCCGGCCGTTGTCCAGATGCACGGTGGCCTTGGTGAAGAGAGGGGAGCCGACCGCGTACTCACCGCTGCCCATCACCAGCGGATAGAAGCCGAGGGCACTGAACAGGTACCAGGCGGACTGCTCGCCGTTGTCCTCGTCGCCGTGGTAGCCCTGGCCGATCTCGCTGCCGGTGTACAGACGGGACAGCACCTCCCGGACCTTCTCCTGCGTCTTCCAGGGTTTCGAGGCCGCGTTGTACATGTACGTGGCGTGGTGGGCGACCTGGTTGCTGTGCCCGTACATGCCCATCCGCACATCACGCGCCTCGGTCATCTCGTGGATCACGCTGCCGTACGAGCCCACGAACTCGGGCGAGGCCGTTTCCGGGGTGGCGAAGTACGTGTCCAGCTTCTTGCCGAGACCGGAACGGCCGCCGTAGAGGTTGGCCAGACCGCGGGAGTCCTGCGGCGCGGTGAACGCGTAGCCCCAGCCGTTGGTCTCGGTGTAGTCGTAGCCCCAGATGCGCGGGTCGTACGTCTCCGAGGGGACGCGCCAGTCGCCCTTCAGGTCCCTGCCCTGGAAGAAGCCGGCCTGCCCGTCGAAGAGCTTGACGTAGTTGCGGGCGCGGTTGAGGAAGTACGCCGACTCCTCCTTGTACCGGTCCTTCTTTGTCTTCGCGTAGAGGGCCTGACCCATCCTCGCGAGCCCGTAGTCGTTGAGGTAGCCCTCCAGGGACCAGGACAGTCCCTCATGGGTCTTGGTGGAGGCGTACCCGAGGAAGGGGGAGGTGTCCATGCCCTTGCGGCCGACGCCCGGACCGGGCGGGACCACGGTCGCGTTCTTCAGGGCCGCCTCGTACGCCGCCTCGGCGTCGAAGTCCACGCCCTTGACATACGCGTCGGCGAAGGCGATGTCCGAGCTGGTGCCGGTCATCAGGTCGGCGTAGCCGGGAGAGGACCAGCGGGAGATCCAGCCGCCGTCCTTGTACTGCTGGACGAAGCCGTCGACCAGCTCGCCCGCCTTCTTCGGGGTCAGGAAGGAGTACGCGGGCCAGGTCGTGCGGTAGGTGTCCCAGAAGCCGTTGTTGACGTACACCTTGCCGTCGACGATCTTCGCGCCGGTACGGGTCGGGGTGTCCGGGCCGGTCTGCGGGGAGAAGGGGCTCGCGTACCGGTACGTGGGCTTCGCCTTCGTACCGGTGTTCTCGAAGCCGGAGTTGGGATACAGGTACAGCCGGTAGAGGCTGGAGTAGAGGGTGGTCAGCTGGTCGCGGCTCGCGCCCTCGACCTCGACGCGGCCGAGAATGTCGTCCCAGGCGTCCTGAGCGCGGTCCCGGACGCGCTCGAAGCGGGTGCCGGCCGGGATCTCGTCGGCGAGGTTCTTCTTCGCCTGCTCGACGCTGATGAGTGAGGTGGCGAGGCGCAGGCTGACCTGACGGTCCTTGCCGGGCGCGAAGCGCAGATAGCCGGTGACGTCGTCGCCGCCGCCCCCGCTCAGCTTGCCGCTCGCGGTGACCGGCGCGTCGAAGACGCCGTACACGAAGAGCCGGGTGGCGCCGGTGGACAGGCCGCTCTTGACGTCGGAGAAGCCGGTGACGGCGGAGTTCTCCGGATCGAGGGTGAGGCCGCCGTCGTTCGAGACGTTGTCGAAGACGACGCTCGCGTCGTCACCGGGATAGGTGAACCGCATCATGGCCGCGTGGTCGGCCGGTGTCATCTCGGCCTTCAGGCCGTTCTCGAACGTCACCCCGTAGTAGTGCGGCTTCGCCGTCTCCCTCGTGTGCCGGAAGGGGAGCGCGCGGGCCTTGCGGCCGGCGTCCGGGGTGCCGGCCACCGCCGACGGCATCAGCTGGAAGGTCTGCCGGTCGCCCATCCAGGGGCTCGGCTCATGGCTGGCGCTGAAGGCCTGGAGGGTGGGGAGGTTGTCGGCGTTGTTGGCGCGGGCGTAGTCGTACAGCCAGCTGGTGGAGGCGGCGTTGGTCACCGGCGTCCAGAAGTTGAAGCCGTGCGGGACGGCCGTGGCCGGGAAGTTGTTGCCTCGGGAGAAGCCGCCGCTGGAATGGGTGCCGCGGTTGGTCAGCGCGTAGTCCGAAAGGTGCGCCAGGCGCTTCTCCGGGGCCTTCGGGGCGATGCTCACGTCGTCGATCCAGCCCTGGAACTTCGCCGGGCCGGCGGGGGAGTCGTACGCGACCAGGATCCGGTCGACCGTCTTGCCGGCGGCGACCGAGCCGATCCGCGATTCCTTGTGGTTCCACTGGTTCACGTACAGCGTCTTGGAGGCGCCCTGGCCCTGCGGGCTGAGCCGGGCGCCGTGGTGGTCGAGGGCCTTGAGGTCACTCAGATAGGTGCCGTCGGTGAAGGCGAGGTCGACGGACACGTGCGTGGCGGGATAGCTGAGGTCGGTCTCCGCCATGGCGGGGAAGACCCGGTACGACAGCGCGGTGTCACGCGTGACGGCCGTGTTGACGTCGAAGACCTTGTTGTACGAGTACGCGCGGCCCTCCGGCCTGTGCGTACCGGCGTAGCGCAGCGCCCGCTTTCCGGTGAAGCCGGCGTTGGCCTTGGCGGTGGGGGAGCCGCTGGGACCGCGGTCGGGCTGACTGCGCATGTCCTGCGGGACCGGCACGCTCGTATCGCCGTTGGAGAACTGGACGTCCGCGAGCTGGGTGATGCCGGTGGCGCCGTTGTTACGGGTGATCTCCAGGCGGTAGTGCCGGTACGCCGTGGCGTCGGCGGCGTCCGCGACGTCGTACGACCTGGTCTGGAAGCGGTTCTCGAAGACCTGCCCATCCCGCGTGTCCAGGGTCTTCCAGTCCTTGCCGTCGGCGGAGCCCTTGAGGGTCCAGTCCCTGGGGTCGCGCGGCGCGAAGTCGTTCGCGGAGGTCAGTGCGTAGGTCACGACCTTGACCGGTTCGTCCAGGTCGAACTCCAGCCAGGCGGTGGTCTCGAAGGCCAGCCACTTGGTGCTGGACGACAGGTCGACGAGGTTCTCCTTGACCTCGCCGCCGCCCTCGTTCTCGGCGCTGGCCCGCACCTCGGTGACCTTGTCGGTGACGTTGCCCGGTATGCCGCTGCTGAAGCCGCCGTCGATTCCCGCTGCCCGCTTTGACCCATCAGGCGATGTTTCCACCGTATTGCGCCAGTTGGGCTGCGCTTCGCCCGCTTCGAAGGAGGAGCTGAACTCCCTGTCGGCACGGGCGGGCTGGGAGGGCGGCGAGGGCTGGGCGACGGCGGCTCCCTGCGCCGTCACGACCAGAGCGAATGCGGCGGCCACGAGGGCGGCGGCCGTGGGGCCTTGTCTGTGCCGGGGTGGGGTCTGCATCCCGAGTCTGGTCCTTCCCCTGGACAACGTTGTCAGGCTGAGGCGCAGGGACCAGTAGGGAGCCAAGTGCCGGGTGATGTCAAGGGTGTTGGGGAGTAATGCCCGAGACCATGCCCGAGTGGCGGTATGTGCCCGCACCGCAGACTCGTGGCCGGCGCAGTCATCCGTCAGGTCTCAACTCGGGAAAGACTGCCGCGCAAACGTGTTTTCGATCTTGCCCCCTTGGCGCGAAGTGGACTATACCTGTCGGCGTCTGCACGACCCAGCTTCAACTGACCGCGGTGGCGGGGCCCCTTCGCCAGAGGCGAAGTACGGGTGACCGGTACACCGCCTGAGTCCTGGAGAAGGCGAGGACTTGAGCATGGGATCCACCTCCGCGCACCACAGTGAGGGCCTTGGCCGTCGCGATCTGATCAAGCGTTCTGCCGCGCTCGGCCTGATCACCGTGCCGACGATGAGCTTCCTTTCCGCGTGCGCCAGCAGCGACAGTGGCGCCGAGGGAAAGGTGGAGAAGGGCAAGAAGAGCGCCAAGAACCCGCTCGGTGTCAACGAGACGGCGCAGCTCGAGGTCGTCATCTTCGACGGCGGCTTCGGCCAGCAGTACGCCCTGGACGCCGAGAAGAAGTATGAGGCGGCCTTCCCGAAGGCGCCCAAGGTCAAGCACCGGGCCACCCAGAAGATCCAGTCGGAGCTGCAGCCCCGCTTCAACGGCGGCACCCCGCCGGACCTGATCGACAACTCCGGTGCCCAGCAGATGGACATGGGCGTCCTGGTCGGCAAGAAGCAGCTCACCGACCTGACCCCGCTGCTGGACGCCCCGTCCATCGACGACCCGGCCAAGAAGGTGCGCGACACCCTGCGCCCCGGCATCGTCGAGATGGGCCAGTTCGACGGCGACCCGGTCTGGATCCTGTACTACGCCTACACCGTGTACGGCGTCTGGTACTCGCAGACCGCCCTGGAGAAGCTCGACGCCACGTACCCGGAGACCTGGGACGAGATGCTCGCGGTGTGCGAGAAGGCGAAGAAGAAGGGCATCGCCGGCTGGACGTACGCGGGCAAGCACCCGTACTACCTGCCGTTCTCGCTGTACCCGTTCATCGCCAAGATCGGCGGCCGCGAGGTCCTCGACGCGATCGACAACCTGGAGCCGAAGGCCTGGGGGCACCCGGCCGTCAAGGCCGCCTTCGAGGCGTACTACGAGCTCTACAAGAAGGGCTACATCCTCAAGGGCACGCCCGGTATCGACCACATCCAGTCGCAGACGGCCTGGACCCAGGGCAAGGCGCTCTTCATCCCGAACGGCTCATGGGTGGAGAACGAGGCGGCGAAGACGACGCCGGCCGACTTCAAGATGATGGTGGCCGCGCCGACAGGTCTGGACAAGTCCGACAAGCTGCCGTTCGGCACGATCTGGGCGTCCGGCGGTGAGCCGTTCATCGTCCCGGCCAAGGCGAAGAACGCCGAGGGCGGCATGGAGCAGCTGCGCATCATGCTCAGCGAGGCCTCGTCGAAGAGCTTCACCCAGCAGGTCAGGTCGCTGACCGCGTTCAACGGCGGAACCGACGGCCTCCAGCTCTCGACAGCCATGCAGTCCGGTGTCGACGCGCTGAAGAAGGCCGGCGACAACGTGGTGAACCCGCGTCTGCAGGACTGGTACGTGAAGCTGCAGAAGGAGCAGATCGGCGTCGCCGGCCTCGGCGAGATGATGGCCGGCCGCGCGACCCCGGCCGAGACCATCAAGAAGATCCAGGGCTTCGCCGACGCGGCTGCCAGGGACCAGTCCATCAAGCACTACAAGCACCAGTGAGCAGGCGTCACCAGCGGCGGCAGCGCCCGTCGGAAGATCGGGGTCGGTAACCATGCAACACGGCAAGTACCGGTTCATCGTGGGATTCCTGGCCGTCCCACTGGCCTTGTACGCGGTCTTCGTCATCTGGCCGTTCATCCAGTCCATCTACTACTCGTTCACGGACTGGACCGGCCTGAGCCCGGACTTCACGATGGTCGGCTTCGACAACTACAGCAGGATGCTGGACGACGACATCTTCTGGAAGTCGTTGCAGCACAGCCTGTGGTTCGCGCTGCTGCTGCCGCTGGTGACGCTCGGCCTCGCGCTGTTCTTCGCCTTCATGCTCAACGTCGGCGGGCGGCGTCGGAAGGGCGCCGCCATCGCCGGCGTGCGCGGGTCGTCCTTCTACAAGATCGCGTACTTCTTCCCGCAGGTGCTCTCGATCGCGATCGTCGCCCTGCTGTTCCAGTTCGCGTACAACCCGAACGAGGGCGCGATCAACGGGGCGCTGCGGGCGGTCGGCCTCGACAGCTTCCAGCCGGGCTGGCTGGGCGACCCCGACCTCGCACTGTGGTGTGTGATGGCGGTCCTGGTCTGGAGCACGGTCGGCTTCTTCGTCGTGCTCTTCTCCGCGGGCATGGCCTCCATCCCCAAGGACTTCTACGAGGCGGCGCTGCTGGACGGCGCGAGCCGCTTCACCACCTTTTTCAAGATCACCCTGCCGCTGCTCTGGGACACCGTGCAGTCGGGCTGGGTGTACATGGGCATCCTGGCGCTGGGCGCGGAATCGTTCGCGGTCGTCCAGATCATGACCGTCGGCCCCGGCGGACCCGACTACTCCACCACGGTCCTCACGCTGTACGTCTACCAAACGGCGTTCCGTGACGGCCAGGCGGCATACGCGACCACGATCGGCGTCGCCCTGCTCGTCGTCACCCTGGCCTTCGCGGCCGTCGTGATGCGGCTCGGCCGGCGCGAGCGGCTGGAGTTCTGATGAAGACCACCGACACCCCTCCCGCGGGTCCCGCCGGTCCCGCCGGCGTCGCCGAGGACCGGCCGCCCGTGAGGAAGACGCCCGCCGCGCCGGCCGGCAAGGCGAAGAGCAGTGAGGGCACGGTCCTCAACGTCTTCTCGCACGGCGTGCTCGTCATCTGGGCGATCATGGTGGTGCTGCCGCTGCTCTGGGCGGTGATGACGTCCTTCAAGACCGACGTGGACATCTTCACCTCACCGTGGTCTCTGCCGGACACCCTGCACTTCGAGAACTGGTCGCGGGCCTGGACCCAGGCCCATATGAGCGACTACTTCCTCAACACGGTCATCGTGGTGGGCGGTTCGCTCGCCGGCACGCTGCTGTTCGGCTCGATGGCGGCGTACGTCCTGGCCCGGTTCGAGTTCCCCGGGAACCGCTTCATCTACTTCCTCTTCATCGGCGGCATGAGCTTCCCGATCATGCTGGCGCTGGTGCCGCTGTTCTTCGTACTGAACAACGTCGACCTGCTCAACACGCTGCACGGCCTGATCCTGGTCTACATCGCCTACTCGCTGCCGTTCACTGTCTTCTTCCTGACGGCGTTCTTCCGTACGCTGCCGACCTCGGTGGCGGAGGCGGCACTGATCGACGGGGCCTCGCACACCCGGACCTTCTTCCAGGTCATGCTGCCGATGGCCAAGCCGGGGCTGATCAGCGTCGCGATCTTCAACTTCCTGGGGCAGTGGAACCAGTACATGCTGCCGACGGTGCTCAACACCGACCCGGAGAAGAAGGTGCTCTCCCAGGGCCTGGTCGAGCTCGCGGTCAGCCAGGGATACAAGGGCGACTGGTCCGGCCTCTTCGCCGGTCTGGTCATGGCCATGCTGCCGGTCCTCGCGGCGTACATCGTCTTCCAGCGCCAGGTGGTCGCCGGTCTGACGGCGGGGGCGCTGAAGTAGGCGCGCCACCGGAATCGCACACGACATCGCACCGATATCGCACACGACGGGATCCGCCCGCCGGCCACTGGCCGGCGGGCGGATCCCGTCTTTGCCGACGTTTCCCGTCCGCTCAAGGTCTTGACGGGAGGTAAGGCGAAAAGGTCAGCTTAGAGTTCACAAGTTGGACAGATACGCCGGGGGCTCATAGGGGCGCCCCCGGCCGGGGGCGGTGGTCGTGCCGCCCGCCAAGGGCAGGAGTGGATGAGTCGTGGAGACTCCGGGGTCGCAGTCTTCTCTGCACCGGGCCAACCTCGAACGGGTTGTACGCGCGGTGCGTATGGCCGGTTCGCTCACCCAGGCGGAGATCGCCCGCAGCACGGGACTTTCGGCGGCCACGGTCTCCAATATCGTCCGCGAACTCAAGGACGGCGGGACCGTCGAGGTCACGCCGACCTCGGCGGGTGGCCGCCGGGCCCGCAGCGTCTCGCTCAGCGGCGACGCGGGCATCGTCATCGGAGTCGATTTCGGCCACACCCACCTGCGGGTGGCGGTCGGGAACCTGGCCCACCAGGTGCTCGCGGAGGAGTCCGAGCCGCTGGACGTGGACGCCTCGTCCGCGCAGGGCTTCGACCGGGCGGAACAGCTGGTCAAGCACCTGATCAGCACGGTCGGGGTGAGCCAGGACAAGGTGATCGGCGTCGGTCTCGGGGTACCGGGACCCATCGACGTCGAGTCGGGCACGCTCGGCTCCACCTCGATCCTGCCGGGCTGGACCGGCATCCAGCCGGGCGACGAGCTCTCGGGCCGCCTCGGCGTCCCGGTGTACGTC
The DNA here is from genome assembly GCF_053763515.1 of Streptomyces mabaensis. Taxonomy (NCBI): domain Bacteria; kingdom Bacillati; phylum Actinomycetota; class Actinomycetes; order Kitasatosporales; family Streptomycetaceae; genus Streptomyces; species Streptomyces mabaensis. The sequence continues at coordinate 2,391 of NZ_JBSOPZ010000005.1, read as the reverse complement.
GACAACGACGCCAACCTGGGCGCGCTGGGCGAGCTGGTCTGGGGCAGCGGGCGCGGGGTGAAGGACCTCGCGTACATCAAGGTCGCCAGCGGTGTCGGCGCCGGCCTGGTGATCAGCGGCCAGATCTACCGCGGGCCGGGCGGTACGGCGGGGGAGATCGGGCACATCACGCTCGACGAGTCGGGCCCGGTGTGCCGCTGCGGCAACCGCGGCTGCCTGGAGACGTTCACCGCCGCCCGGTACGTGCTGCCACTGCTGCGGCCGAGCCATGGCGCCGAGCTGACCATGGAACGCGTGGTGCAGCTGGCCCGTGAGGGCGACCCCGGCTGCCGCCGGGTGATCGGCGACGTCGGACGCCACATCGGCAGTGGTGTCGCCAACCTCTGCAACCTGCTCAACCCCAGTCGGGTGGTGCTGGGCGGAAATCTGGCGGAAGCGGGAGAATTGGTCCTCGGACCGATACGGGATTCGGTCTCCCGGTACGCGATTCCCAGCGCGGCCCGTCAGCTGTCCGTTCTGCCCGGGGCGCTCGGCGGACGAGCCGAAGTGCTGGGCGCGTTGGCCCTCGTGCTGAGCGAAATGGGCGATTCTACCCTTCTGGACAGCTCGGTTCCCGCCGGGACGCCTGCCTTCACTTAGATAACGAATGGCACCGTTGTCATCTCGTTAAGGATTTACTCCTTGACGCTGGCGTTGGGGCCGAGTTGACTTCCAGCCACCTCGGCCGCACCGTCGCGGCCTCGTCAGGGAGGTTTCTGTATGAACACGCAGATGCGTCGTGCCGCCGTGGGCGTGGCCGCCACCGCAATGGCTGTCTCGCTCGCTGCCTGTGGCAGTGCCAAGGAGTCCGGCGAGAACGGCACGGCGACCGGCGCAGGCAAGGGCGACGCGATCACGATCGGTCTCCTCCTTCCGGAGAACCAGACCGCCCGATACGAGAAGTTCGACAAGCCGCTCATCGAGGAGAAGATCAGCGAGCTGACGAACGGCAAGGGCAAGGTCGTCTACGCCAATGCCAAGCAGGACGCGACCCTGCAGACGCAGCAGGTCGACACGATGATCACCAACAAGGTCGACGCCCTGATCGTGGACGCGGTCGACTCCAAGGCCATCGCCGGCGCTGTGAAGAAGGCCAAGGACGCGGGCATCCCGGTCGTCGCGTTCGACCGTCTCGCCGAGGGCCCGATCGACGGCTACACCTCGTTCGACAACGAGGAGGTCGGCCACGTCCAGGGCAAGGCGCTCCTGGAGGCCCTGGGCGACAAGGCCAAGAGCGGCCAGATCGTGATGATGAACGGTGCGATCACCGACCCGAACGCCGCCCTCTTCAAGAAGGGCGCGCACGCCGAGCTCGACGGCAAGGTGAACATCGGCAGGGAGTTCGACACCAAGGAGTGGAAGCCGGAGAACGCCAACGCCAACATGGAGGCGGCGATCACGGCCCTGGGCAAGGACAAGATCATCGGCGTCTACTCCGCCAACGACGGCATGGCGGGCGGCATCATCACCGCCCTGAAGGCAGCCGGCTTCGCCAAGCTCCCGCCGGTCACCGGCCAGGACGCCGAGCTGGCCGGTGTGCAGCGGATCGTCGCGGGTGAGCAGTTCGCGAGCGTCTACAAGCCGTACGCGCCGGAGGCCGCGGCCGCCGCCGAGATGGCCGTCGCGCTCGCCAAGGGCGAGAAGCTCGACTCCATCGCCAAGGAGAAGGTGGACAGCCCCACCAACAAGGGCGTCCCCTCGGTGCTCGTCCCGGTCGTCTCGCTGACCAAGGACAACATCAAGGACACCGTCATCAAGGACGGCGTCTACACGGTCGCCGAGATCTGCACCCCGAAGTACAAGGCCGCCTGCGACGCGCTCGGTCTGAAGTAGCCCACAGGCTCCTCGGGATCCACCGCACCACCTGAAGCCCTGCCCGGTGCCCGGCCCCCCTCCAGTCCCCGCTATCGGGGCCGGCACCGGACAGAAATGCTTCTCCCACGATCATTCGCTTCTGCTCAACCACCGCGCCCTCCCCCGGCGCGAGCATCCCCGCCGGTCAGGCGGCGAAGGAGATGGTTCACGTGTCCGCTACGCCCGTGCTGGCGTTGCGCGGGGTCTCCAAGCGATTCGGTGCCGTTCAGGCGCTCACCGACGTAGAGCTTGAGGTCCACGGCGGCGAGGTGGTCGCCCTCGTCGGCGACAACGGCGCCGGAAAGTCCACGCTGGTCAAGACGATCGCCGGCGTGCACCCCATCGATGAAGGCGCCATCGAATGGGAAGGCAAGGCCGTATCGATCAACAAGCCGCACGACGCCCAGAACCTGGGCATCGCGTGTCGGCGTACGGCCTTAGCTCCCCAGTTGTGTACAGACGAACGTCCCCAGACGTCAGGCCACTTCGGTCTCTCGC